>JASFJQ010000218.1:0-4760 GCA_050121305.1 Chromatiaceae bacterium | reverse complement strand
TCACAGGCGCATTCCATCGGCGTCTTCGGCGGAACCTTCGATCCAATCCACCACGGCCATCTGCGCATTGCGCTCGACGCGTTGGAGACGCTGCGCTTGCAGCAGGTGCGCTTCATCCCGCTGGCCCGGGCGGTGCACCGGGAACAGCCCGACGCCCCGGCCGATCTTCGCCTGCAGATGCTGCAGGCGGCACTCGACGGGCGGCGAGACTTGATCGCTGACGACCGCGAACTGCGGCGCAACGGACCGTCGTACACCATCGACACCCTGCGGTCGCTGTATCAAGACTTTCCCGGGGCGCGGTTATGTCTGCTGCTCGGCGACGACGCCTTCCATGGTTTTGCGAGCTGGCGCGATCCGCTGGGCATCCTGGAGCTGGCCAATATCGCGGTCCTGAGGCGTCCCAATCAGGCATCGCCAAGCGACCCCGCGCTCGCTGAGCTACTCGCCGAACGCGGGGTGAAACAGCTCGCAGCGGACCGTTCAGGGCAGATCGTCTTCTGCGCGGTTACCCAGCTGGAGATTGCATCGAGTGACATCCGCCAACGTATCGCCAGCGGGCGCAGCGCAGACTTCCTGACACCGCCAGCCGTGCTCGAGCTGATCGCCCGCCACCGGCTGTATTGCGTTAAAACCCCTGCAAATGGTTTATGATTGAAAATACAAGATTCTTTCGGACCCAGGCATGCAGGTAGAAGAACTCCGAGATCTCGTCATCCAGACCCTTGAAGATATGAAGGCCTTCGACATTGTCTCCCTCGATGTCCGGGGCAAGACCAGCATCACCGACTACTTCGTGGTCGCCTCGGGCACATCTGATCGGCACGTCAAATCCGCCGCCGAATCCGTCGCCTTCCAGGCCAAACAAGCGGGCCAACCGCCGATCGGCATCGAGGGGCTCAACGAGGGGGAGTGGGCGCTCATCGATCTCAACGGCGTCGTAGTGCATGTGATGCAACGCAAGGTGCGGGACTTCTATCAGCTCGAACGGCTATGGAGCATGGACCCGACTGCGGCAGAGAAGCTGAGCAAGGAACGCGGCGCCAGCTGAACCGCCTTTGGCACCGCTGATGCATGCGCTGGTCGACAACCAGGGCCACGCCCCCGCCGCCTCGTTACGAAAACCGCTGAGATTTCCAGGCTAGTGCTTTGACCTCCTCCGCATCACGCCCAGGATGAATATCCACTTGATCGCCATCGGCGGCAGAATGCCGGATTGGGTGCAGAAGGGCTATGAGGAGTACGCAAAGCGCCTGCCTGCCGAGTGCGCACTGCGCCTGACCGAGATTTCGGCCGGCAAACGCGGCAAGAACCCGGATCTCACCCGTATCTTGAACGACGAGGCGCAGCGCATGCTGGCCGCAATCCCCAAGGCCGCCATCGTCGTAGCCCTGGAGGTCGATGGTCATCCCTGGTCTACCGAGCGACTGGCGAATCAACTGCAGGACTGGATGAGTGCGGGGCAGGACCTCGCACTGCTGATCGGCGGACCGGATGGCTTGGGCGACGCCGCGCGGACCAGGGCGGTGCAGCGCTGGTCGCTTTCCCCGCTGACCCTGCCGCACCCGCTGGTACGCGTGATCGTAGCCGAACAGCTGTATCGGGCCTGGAGCATCCTGCACCGGCATCCGTATCACCGCGCCTGAAAAAGGTGTGCCGCCGGTAGCGCAGCGTCTCTGCCCGGACAACAAGAGGTATGCAGGCCCGTTAAATGATAATTCTCGCCTCACAGTCGCCGCGTCGGGCGGAACTCCTGACCCAGATCGGCATTGAGTTTCGCGTCGTCGCAACGGCGATTGACGAAAGCGTACATCCGGATGAACGGGCCGCAGACTATGTCGAACGCGTGGCCATCGCCAAGGCCAAGAGGGTGCATGATGAATTCCCCGACTGCCCCGTGCTTGGATCCGACACCGCGGTAGTGATCGATCACACGCTCCTCGGCAAGCCACGCGATCGCGAGCAGGGTATCGACATGCTGCTGCGCCTGTCCGGGCGCACCCATGAGGTATTGACCGGGGTCGCCGTAGTCGCCGAACAGGTCCATTACCGCCTGAATCTCAGCCGCGTGACCCTGCGCAATATCAGCCCGCAGGAAGCCGCTGCCTATTGGGCCACCGGCGAGCCCGCCGACAAGGCCGGCGGCTACGCCATTCAGGGGTTGGCCGCGGTCTTTGTCGAGCGCATCGAGGGCAGCTATTCAGGGATCATGGGATTGCCGCTGTTCGAGACCATGCAGATACTCGCGGCCATCGGGGTACAGAGTCGTTGGCGGCCGTGAAAACACCGCAGGTGTAGTATCCACCCATGAGTGAAGAAATACTGATCAATGTGACCCCGCCGGAGACCCGCGTCGCGGTGATAGAGAATGGCGTCCTGCAGGAGATCATCATCGAGCGCACGGCCAAACGCGGCCTGGTCGGGAATATCTACAAGGGGAAGGTTTGCCGCGTACTGCCGGGGATGCAGGCAGCCTTTGTCGATGCCGGCCTGGAGCGTGCGGCCTTTCTGCATGCCTCGGATATCTGCATCGAAGATTGCGAAAAGTCGGACCAGATCACCGATCTGGTGCAAGAGGGTGGCGACGTCATCGTGCAGGTGGTCAAGGACCCCTTGGGCACCAAGGGCGCGCGTCTGACCACCAATATCTCCATCCCCTCGCGGTATATGGTTTTCATGCCCAACGTCGGCAATGTTGGCGTATCGCAAAAGATCGAGGATGAGGCAGAACGCGCACGACTGCGCGAGGTCCTAACCGCCTACGCCGAGGTCAACGGTATCAATGCGGGCTTCATCGCCCGTACTGCAGCCGAGGGTGTGCCCGAGGAGGCGCTGCAGACCGACATGCGTTTTCTGGTACGCCTGTGGAATTCGATCAAGGAGCGAGCAGCCGCCACGCCGAGCAAGGCGCTAATCCACGAGGACCTGCAGTTGGCCCTGCGTGCGCTGAGGGACTTGATCAATCCCGAGGTCGAAAAGGTGCGCATCGATTCGCGCTCTACCTGGGAGAGGGCTCAACAATTCGCCACGAAGTACATCCCGGACCAGCGCTCGTCTATCGAGTACTACCCGGGCGAACGACCGCTGTTCGACTTGTACGGCGTCGAGGACGAGATCCAAAAGGCGCTCGAGCGCAAGGTCGACCTCAAATCCGGCGGACATCTGGTCATCGATCAGACCGAGGCAATGACGACCATCGATGTCAACACCGGCGCGTTTGTCGGCCACCGCAATCTCGAAGAGACGATTTTCAAGACCAATCTCGAGGCCGCGCAGGCGATCTGCCGCCAACTGCGGTTGCGCAACCTGGGCGGCATCATCATTATCGACTTCATCGACATGACCGATGAGGAGCACAAGCGCCAGGTGATGCGGGCGCTGGAGCGCTGCTTGGCCCGCGACCACGCCAAGACGCACATCTCAGAGGTATCAACGCTGGGCCTGGTTGAAATGACACGCAAGCGCACCCGTGAGTCATTGGAACACGTGCTGTGTGAGAGTTGTCCTACCTGTGGTGGTCGCGGCACGCTGAAGACCCCCGAGACCACCTGCTTCGACATCTTCCGCGATATCCTGCGCGAGTGGCGTCAGTTTGACGTCGAGCAGTTGCTGGTCCTGGCCTCTCAGGAGGTGGTTGATCGCCTACTCGATGAGGAGTCGCAGAACCTGGCCGAACTCGAGCAATTCATCGGCCGTCCGATTAAGCTGCAGGCCGAGACGCTGTATAACCAGGAACAGTACGACGTGGTATTGATCTGACGCTCGCACGCGCGGGCCGTGGTACTGCGATCACACCGGGAACAGGCATTGCGCACGCTGAAGACCCTGCTGGCGATACTGATCATCGTCTGGGGGCTGCTGGCCCTTATGACGCGCGCCGTCACGCCTCTGCTCGCCGAGCATCGCGAGGACGTCGCCGCACTGCTGAGCCGGTCCCTGGGCGTCCCGGTCGCGATCGACCGTGTGCAGGCACGCTGGTATGGATTGTCCCCGCTGATCGAATTCGACGGCGTGCGCATCGGCGAGGCAGAGCGCCGACTTTCCGCCGATAGGATAACAGTCCAGCTGTCGCTGGGGGACATCCTGCTCGGCGACCTGATTGAGCCCTTGCGGGTTACCCTGGACGGCATCCAGTTGACGGTCGTGCACGAGCCCAGTGGTCAGATCCATCTGGAGGGATATGGAGCGTTCGAAGGCGGGCAAGGCAAGTTCGCCTTGCCGCAACAGCTGCATTTGGTAAATACGCGTGTGCGCTGGATCGATCTCAAGGCGGGCAATCCGCCGCTGACGATCGAGGACATTAGCATCGTCATCGAACGTGACGGCAATGCGCTCCACCTGCGCGCCGGCCTGACGACCGAGGCGGGCAACGCGGTCGCGGCCGCGCAGATCGATGGGTCACTGGACACCACCGAATGGCAAGGCGATGCCTATCTGAAGGTCGATGGCCTCGATGTAGCCAGGCTTTTCGCGCCCTATATGCCGCCCAGCTACGGCCTGAACGCCCTCGAGCTCGACCTGGAATCCTGGAGCCGCTGGAAAGACGCAGCGCTGGTCAGCGGCCATGGTCAGTGGCGCATGCGCGACTTGGCTCTACAGCCGAGGGCAGATGACTCACGCCGGCTGTCGATCGAACAGGCCAGCGCCGGCTTCTCCGTCGAGCGGGCCAAGGACGGTCTGCGCGTCGGTCTCGAGGATCTGGTCCTGGTACGCGATGGGTGGCGCTGGCCAGCCGCCAAGCTCGCGTTCGCGCTGACCCG
>JASFJQ010000217.1:0-4775 GCA_050121305.1 Chromatiaceae bacterium | reverse complement strand
CTGGTTTCTTTTTTTTGGCAAGTCAACGCCTCGACGTTAACCAACTACGGTCCTGCTGGCAACGCCCGGTGATCAACTCCGCTTATCCTCCTCGTCAGATAGCCGGGATATTCTCTTCGGGCCATAATCTGGTTTGATTCCCTCGCAGCGATTTTCGCCGCAAAGGGTCAAGTCCGACAGGCTAGACTTGAGGGAGCGAACCCGTTTCGTTAGCCTCTGCGGAGGAGAGCGCCGACGACCTCGCTGGGTTGTCGTCGGGGCCCGAGAATTTCGCGAAGCACTTCGCGCAAGTGGGTCTTGCGGGTCGTTCGAGGGCGAAAGTTCACGCCGGGCGAGGAATGGGGGGAGTTCGCTGAAACCGCAATCGCAGAGGGAGAAAGCAATAATGAGCAATATCTGGGTGGTCGTCGCCGACGCCAGTCGCGCGCGGTTCTTCAAGGCCGACAAGCCTGCCGGCGCGCTCGATGAAATAGAGACCCTGAGCAATCCCGAGATGCGCCTGCACGAGGGGGACCTCGTGAGTGATCGCGGGGGGCGCGGCAACACCGGTAATGGCGCCAAGCACGGTTATGGCAACGCCAATGGGGCCAAGGACGAGTCGGCCAACCGCTTCGCCGCAGAGGTCTGCCGGCATCTCGAAAAAGGGCGCATCAGCCAGGCCTTCGGTAGACTCTACATCATGGCCGCCCCGTCTTTCCTCGGCATGCTGCGAAAACATCAATCCGACGCATTGCGTGGCCTGATCAAGGACGAGGTGGCCACTGATGTGACGACGCAGGCCGCCGACCGGATTCGGGGGCGACTGCCGGACTATCTGTAATGCCGATTATCGCTATCGGGTCGGCGACTTGATCACGCGGCAGGGCTGGTCGCGCCGTCGCAGCTGATCGCACAGGGATTGCGCCGCACTCCTGCCTGTTGTCGTCACCTGCACCCGATAGAAGTCTTTCTCGTTGACTTTGGCGCTGCGTATTTCCAGGTCCTCCTGAGACAGCAGCTCGCTATGCTGCTCGCGATAGAGCTCTCGGGCCGCCGCGGCGCGTTTTTCCGAACCGAATGCCCCGAGCTGCACGCGCCAGGCGGCGGCAGCTTGGCCATTGTCAGTCGACGTGAGCGATTTCAGTTCCGGTAGTGAATCCAGGTCCAGGCGTAGAGGTCTTCCGGGCCGGGCCGGTCGCTTCACGCCGGCCTTGGTCGCAGCGGCTGGGGAGGCGGTGGATGGGTTGCGTGGGAGTTGGCGTCCCTGTGTTGCGCCGTTTGCCAGCAGCAGGTCGATCATATCGTCATGGCCATTGCGCTGCGCCCAGTCAAGGGGCGTTATACCGGCATCGGTCTTTGCGTTGATCACTGCGCCATGTGCGATGAGTATCCCGGCAATGGCGGTATGGCCGCGGTAGGCGGCCAGGTGCAGCGGTGTGCTGCCCTTTTCGACTCGCGCGTTGGGATTTGCGCCTGCAGCGATCAGCCGCCTGACCATCTCTTCGTTGCCCTCGAATGTCACCCAGTGCAACAGGGTGTCACCTTGTCCACCGCGCGCATCGACATCGATGCTGGATTGCACCTCGGGGCTGGACGCGGCCCCCCGCGCGGTGCCGTTTGCACCTGAATCGGGCATCGGGTCCGCGGCGATCGCAACACCCAATAGGAGGCTCACGCAGAGGCCCAGGCACGCCGCGGTGCCCCGGCCGGGGCGAGTTGTTGCGACGTAGATACGCCGAGTCTGCATCAGCTATTCGCCTTCACCGCCTTGATCAATTGCTGACAGATATCCGGAAAGGCGTCGTGTACCCGGTTCCAGTTCGGGATGAATGGGGACTCCATCGGGTTGGCCAGGAAGGTCTCGCCGGCCGCCATGATGCTCTGCGAAAACACCTCGATACTGCTTTCCTCCTGATGGCGGTCATAGCGCAGGCCATTGATTCGGGCATCGTAGAAATACTGCTCTGTGGAATCGAGCGCGATACGATAATAAGCGGCCTTGATCGACCGAAAGTCCTCGGTCGAGAGGGTGATTCCCTCGGTGGCAAGCTTGCGATAGAGTGACTTGGCGATCTCCACGCTCATCCGCATCAGGCCCTGGTTGGCGTCGTCCTGGGAAAGCGCCTGGTGCTTGTGATCATACTGGTCGGCGATATCTACCTGGCAGACGCTGCCGCGTGCCAAGGTGCGGTAGACCTCTGAGAGTACGCCGACCTCGAGGCCCCAGTCGCTCGGTATGCGCAGCATCTTGACGAAATTGCGACTGAGCGAGAATTCGCCGGACAGCGGATAGCGAAAGCTGTCCATGAACTCGAGATAGTCCATCTGGCCGACGACCTTCTTCAGGGCGCGAATCAATGGCGTGACGAACAATCGGGTGACACGGCCGCTGAGACGGTCGCCATCGATGCGTGAATAGTAGCCCTTGCAGAAATCGAAACTGAACGCGGGGTTTGCCACTGGATAGAACAGGCGCGCAGGTAGGCTGCGGTCGTAGGTGAGGATATCGCAGTCGTGCAGGGCAATGGCCTCGCAGTGCTCGAGCGCTAGCGCATAGCCCATGCAATACCAGGCGTTACGCCCTTTTCCCGGTTGGGTCGGGGCGAGATCCTGCGCCTGCAGTTCAGCATCGATTTCACGCAGCCAGGAACCGTCGTTCCAGAGGATGTGCACATTCTGCGGCAGCGCAGAGAAGAAAGCCTTGGCATGTTCGAACTGATTTTCGTTGGCCTGGTCCAGGCCAACGATGATCTCCGAGATATAGGTGGCATGTTTCAGCTCCTCGACGATCTTCGGCAGCGCGGGGCCTTCCAACTCGGAATACAGGCTCGGCAGGATCAGTGCCATCGGACGTTCGGCTGAAAACCCCTTGAGCTCGGCCTCCATTTCCTCAATCGGTCGGCGGCAAAGCTTGTGTAGCGTGGTGATAGTGCCGTTCTGGAAAAAGTCCAAACCTTGCCTCCTCAGGCCTCGGGTGTGTCACGGCTGTGTTGCGACAGTACCTGCAGGATGGCCTCGTTCCAGCCGGCCGGACCAGGCTGCTCCGTAAGCAGCGTCTGCCGGATGCCATGGCACCCGAGATGGCTGCCGTCAGGCCGCTTGATCACGACGGCAATATCGGCATTCTGCAACATCGCTTTGTCATTCTCGCTGTCGCCGAGCGCAACACTGGTGATGCGCTCGGTACTGTCTACTGCGTAGAGCGTGCGCATCGCCTTCAGCCCCTCGGCCTTGCTCGTCTGGCCCATCAGGTGCCAGAAGCGACCACCACGGGTGATCGTCAGTCCCTGATCCTGTGCGATCTGGCGGAAACGCGCCAGCGCGGTCTCGTCGTCCAGCCACAGGAAGGGTTCGCTGCCCATGCGCTGCATGGCCCTGTGCGCCGATGTTTCGTCGAGGCCTGCCAATTCCATCACGTCCTGGGTGCGCATATCGCCGAAGCCGCGGAGCCTCCAGCCATGCTCACCGCGCTGTTGCTGGATGAAATGCCGGATTTCCGCATAGGGGGGAGAGAGCCTGATGATCCGATGCGCATCGAGCGTCTCATGTGCGACGAGCTCGAAGGGATATTCGTGGTCGAGCGGAAAGCACAGGGCACTGCCGTTCTCGACAATCGTCGGATGGTGGTTGTCGAGCACCTGATTGATCGCCGCGACTTCGGCCAGGGTCTTGCTCGTACTGAGTATCAGCGGGATGCCGAGTTCACGAATGGCCGCCAGCGCCGGTCGGGCGGCATCGAAGCCATAGTCGTCATGGTCGAGCAGAGTCCCGTCCAGGTCGCTAAAGATAAGGGTGGATATGGGCTGCATGGGCCTAGCCTGCGCTGTTGAACTACAGGGTTCAGGTGCGCTGACTAAACCAGAATATCGCGAAGGGTTCCAGTATCAGTGCATCTTGGCTGAATTCCGGTTTGTTGAGCGCCAGCAGGTCTTCGCGGCCTCGGAGGTCGGCCGGAAGGCGGTCGAGGTCCAGGGTGACGCTCCGCGCAGTCAGATTGGCGAGCACCAGGATATGTTGTGCGCCGTCCGTCGACGTCCGCTCGAAGCCGAACAGCGGGTCGCCCAGGTCCAGGAGCGCCTGCGTGGCGTCCGGGTGAAATGCCTTTTGCTGGCGACGCAGCTCGAGCAGTCGGGTGTAGAGTTTGAACACCCGCCCGGTCTCGGAGGCCGGGCTATCGATCAGCTGCTGCAGTTCGCCCTGGTCCCATTTGCGCCGATTGACCGAACGCGTCATGCCGGTGCGCTCGACGCCAAGGGTGTCATTGGGCGTAGCCGTCAAGCAATGGATGTAGACCGCCGGAATACCCTTGAAGGACAGCGAAACGACCTGCGATACCATGAATTGTTCGATATGCCAGCGATTTTCGCCGGCGCTGTCGCGAAAGGCGTCGAAGTAGCTGATGTTCAGCTCATAGGGGCTTTCGCTGCCGTCGCTGTTGGACTTGGTCGAGATATAGCCGCCGCGTTCCCGCATGGTGGCCAGCAGGGCGTCGACTTCATCTGGCGGCACGAGTCCCTCGAGCGGGCGCAGGCCTACGCCGTCGTGCGAGGCAGTGAAGTTCAGAAAGGTGCAGCCCGACGGCAGTGTCAGGTCCTCCAGCGACCTGGCCCATGCATTCAGGTACCGGCTTGTACCGGCAATCAGCCCGTGCAGCAGCAGCGGCGGCAGGCTGAATTGATAGACCACATGTGCCTCGTCGCCATCCCCAAAATAGCCGACATTCTCTGCGTGCGGCACATTGGTCTCGGTCATGATCAACGCAGCCGGCTCGACCAGCTCGAGGACGTCGCGAAACA
>JASFJQ010000216.1:0-4780 GCA_050121305.1 Chromatiaceae bacterium | reverse complement strand
ATCGTAAGTCATATCGATGGTGACGCTGAATGCCTCGGCTGCGGCCAGCTTGGTCGCCATGCCATCGAGGCGTGACTGGGCGTCAGCTGCAAGTGCGCTGCCGCCGGAAAGCCCGAGTAACAGGCAACAGCATGCGAGAAAGCTTCTTTTCGACATAGTCCCGATACCCCAGTTGGTGTTCAGATCTGTCCACGCTGGCACGCCCCACCCCATCGCATAATGACGCGTGGGGATGCTTTCGGCGGCAACGATCCACGGCTTTGCCTGCCAGTCTCATCCCTGTAAATTTGTGGGTTGTCGCTCCGGTCCGGACAAGCAGTAAAGGCACATGACCTGGTCAAGTCCAAACGATTTAGGTGCCGCCAGCGCATGATAGCAAGGACAGACCCGCTTCTCGCGAGTCTGCGGAGAGAATTATGACCCGTGACAGCGCGACGAAGCGATAATCCCCCCGCAACAGCGTCTGCTGGATGCGCTGCTTTTCATCGGGCCAGTGAAAGCGGAGATCCCAGACGTCGGTATCTGCAGGCCAGTGCCGGTGTTGCTGACACAGCCACTGGAAGGCGGCATCCATCACCGTGTCGCTGGCGAGTGTGGCAAGCATGACTCAAGTCTAGTGCTGCCGATTATTGATTGCCGTTAAGACCGCTTGTGGCCGACAACGGCCGAAAGGAAGAGTTGAAGCATCCAGCGGCTTGCCGAATTCATTCCGTTTTCCCTAGGGTGGTCACCGCCGAAACAGGTTGAACAGCAACGTCAGCACGGCACTGATGATCACCATCGAGGTGATGGGAAAGAAGAACTTCCCGCGCTCGGATTCGATTCGGATGTCACCGGGAAGCCTACCGAACCAGCTGAAGATACCCGGGACGTAGTGAAGCACGAGGCCAAGGATCACCAGCACCAGCCCAGCGAGAATCAGCCAGCGTGCCATGCTTCAATCTTCGGCCTTGGCCCCGTTGCGGGCCTTTAGCGATGCCGGACACATAGATCAAATAATCCCTGATTCTCGCAGCCAGGTTTCAATTTTTTCCATCCCTTCTGCAAAGTCCACCCTAGGTTGATAACCAAGTTCTTTGTGGGCTTTGTCGATGGGGAAACTCTGGACAGTCGCGAACAGTTCCACGGCCATGCGAGTTAGTAGCGGTCGGTGCTGGATGTCTAGTAACCCATATACTTTTTCCATGCTCCAGCCGAGACCGTATGCAGCGCCGTGTGGAATGGTGATACGTGGTCTCGCGGCATCGACAATATCCGCCAGCCTGTTGACATATGTCCGCCAAGAGAGGGCCGAGCCGTCGCTAGCGTTATAAGCTTGCCCAGAGCCCAAGTCGGTATCGGCGGCTAGAAGCATCAAATCGACGACGTTGCTGACGTAAGTCAGGCCCGCCGGAGTGTCACCCTTGCCGATGTGGACCATCGAGCCTTTTAGGAGTAGGTCCAATATTTCGTTGACGAAGGTTGTGGACCGAGGTCCGTAGATGGCGGCGGGGCGGATAACGGTGACCGGCAGACCGTAGCGTCGGTGATAGTCCCAGACCAGTTTTTCACCCTTAATCTTCGTATCCCCATACGGAAAGCCACGCAGTCGGTACGGGGTCATCTCATTGGCGGGGTGATCAGGATGTCCATACACGTCAGTCGTACTGACATGGATGAATCGATCTAATTCGGCCTCTAAGCAGGCGTCCAACAGATTGCGGACACCCTCGACATTTGCGGCTTCAAATGCCGCCCAAGGAGCCCAGTCCGCAGCCAACGCAGCACAATGGTAGACACGATCGACGCCCGCAGCCGCAGCATCCAGCGACTCTCGATCAGCTAGCGTCCCGAATACCAGGTCGACATTTTGCCCGTCCAGCAGCCTAGTATTGCTGCCGAGTCGAACCAAAGCACGCACTTCCTCGCCTCGCGCCACCAGGGATTCGACCAGATGGCTGCCGAGAAAACCAGTTCCACCGGTGACCAGATTCAGCACACAACTTTCCATGCCAGGCGCACAGGACAATTACTTTACAACGCGCTCAAGGCGTTCGTCGCTGCGCTCCTGACCCGGACGGCTAGCACCGCCGTCCCAGTAAGCAATCATTCACGAGGACTCAGGTTGAGACGGCTTCTGTGGCCGAACTCAGACGAGAAAGCCGCCCCTACGTGAAAGCCTGAGCCATTTAGTCCGGCATCGGTCCGCAAACAACACAGTCCTTGAGCAAAGGCTAATGGAGCCCGTCAGGTTCTGTTTTAGCGACACGGGCTGGAAGGCCAGGTCACAACTGAGCGGCCATTCCGGCAAGTAGGCTGTCATGCGCGAAATCGAAGCGAAAGTGGCCTTGGGCGGCTCCTTGGGGGCAGTAAACCTGCTGTTTTCGATTGGCGCAGCAGGAAACCTCGCCCCGGAGTCATTGGTGCCGCCCGACGTATCCGCTGTCGATTCAGAAAAGCTGACGGACATCTACTTGGTATTGGAATACAAACTGCGGAAGTAATCGGCCCTGGAGAATCCGTAACCCACTGAATAGTAATAAAATAACGCGAATTTGGTGCATCGGGATCTGCAACATTCCGATGTGAAGCCGGTCGGAACCCTGAAGATTTGATGACGCCCGGACACCCGATACGGCACCACAAGACGACCTGTTTCGCCATCGCCTGGACAACACATCTCGCTGAAGCATCCGCTGGTGCACGTGGCCGAGCAGGTCGATTGGAATGGGATGAACAGCGCGTTGGGTGAGCACTACGAAGACGCCGTGGGCGGTCAGCCGTTTAAACCGACGCGGCTTGTGGCCGGCCTAAAGTTCGCCACTAGTCGATCCGAGGCGCAATCGTCCGTAAGTCGGTATGTCGCGGTACCAACAATTGCGAGGATTTAGCACAGTGATAACAGCGGCTGAGTGAAGGGCAGGTCGATATCGCGTTTTTCACAGCATCTCACCCTTGAATACGACAACGCCACAAACCTGGGCGGCCTCGTCCATTTCGGTAATACGATCGGGCCAGTCGGGGCTGAGGGCCTTCAGGTAATGGCGCCCGCCTTCAATAATCAACTGTTTGAAGTCCGCTTCATCTGAGCCAGCCAGGCGCACAACCACGTACTTGCCACTCTCCGCGGGAACCTCGGGATCAACAAAGATGAGATCACCTTTGCCAAACTTCGGCTCCATGCTGGCCCCCTTGACGCGAAGTACATAGGTTCTCTGACTGCACGGTATAGGGCAGGGGAGAAGGCCTTCGAACCGCACCCTCTGTTGTTCTAGGCTAGTAGCGTGATCCGTTGGCACTTGAGACCAGGCAATGATCGGACACAGAGTGACCACATCAGCGCCAATGGTCTCTGCCGTCGAACCGACACCGGGTTTCTGGTGCCGGGTGGTGTCGGGTCTGGCTACCTCTTCGTGAGCTTCAGGCCCATCCGCGTCTTGTGACTCGGGGATCCCGTCCTTTAGCTCGTCAGCCGATTCGGACCAGGCGACGATTTCTTGCGCAGGATGGCCAAGACCGGGTTCATCGTGCGCATGGGCGCGAACCGCGAGCGCCGCGTTCCCGGACATCGTTACCCAGTTGCCGATACGAACGCCTCTTGGCGTGCGAGATACGCGGGCTTCCAATTCGTGCGGCTCATCCATCCAGCCTTGAGGTTTGCCCATTCCCTGCTCGAGACGCGCTGACAGCTCGTCCCCGATACCGCGCGGCGTGCCCTTGGCCGTGCGCATCTTGCGCCGAACTTGGCTGATGTAGGACTCACTGGTGCCGGCCAGCCGAGCCAGCCTCGTGGCCGATCCGGCCTCGGCAATCAGAATCTCGAGATTATTTAGGCGGATGTCTTCACGTTGCCGTTTCATGTCAATCACTAAGCGGCTAAGTCCATTAGAATTTAGCATAGTGGTAAACATTTTCAAGCACAGCATGGGTGGACTGGGTTTTTCGTGCTGCTAAAGTTTAGCAGCATGGACCTGAGACGCTTCCTTCAACTTTCCTCCAAACGCGAGCGTGCCGAAGTCGCCGCAGGCTGCTTCAGCTCGGTCTCCTACCTCTATCAACTCGCTGGAAAACATCGCTACGCCAGTGCCTTATTGGCAACACGGATCGAGAAGGCAACGCATGATGTGGCGCTGCGTTCGGACGGCCGGTTGGCCGCCGTAGCGAGGGAAAGCCTGGTGCGTTACCCGGAAATTTTTTCCGACCTCGATGAGGAGGAAAACCGGCCGTGAACTACGAGGAAAAACGCGTCTCCGAGCGATCGGCACCTACCCAATCTGTGCATCCGGTCGCAGATCAGTTGATGGAACTCGAGGTCGACATGATTCGACCTTATGACCACAACCCGCGCCACGGAGACAACCCCGAATATCAACGCATCAAGGCGTCGGTGCGTGCCGAAGGCCTGGACCAGCCGCTGGTCGTCACCCGTCGGCCCGGGGAGTCGACCTACATGTTGCAGGCAGGCGGCAACACGCGTTTACGCGTTCTCCAGGAACTCTACGCCGAGACGGGCGATGAACGCTTTGCACGGGCGAGCTGCCTCTATCGTCCGTGGACCCGCGAGATGGATGTCCTGTTGGCCCATCTGCGGGAGAACGACCTGCGCAGTGATCTGACGTTTCTCGACAAGGCGCTGGCCGTGCGGGAGGCACGCCGCCTATTGGAAGAAGAACAAGGTGCAGAGGCGGTTACCCAGACGCAGCTGGCCACCACGCTTCGCGAGTGCGGCTACGCGCTGGGTCAGGGACGGATCTCGCAGATGACTTACGCCGTCGACCGGTTGTTACCGTTGCTGCCGGCC
>JASFJQ010000215.1:0-4796 GCA_050121305.1 Chromatiaceae bacterium | reverse complement strand
AAGGCCACGGTCGCGATCGAGCTCGGCGACGTGCGTTTCAGGCCATCGCTCGGGTCTTCATCATTACCCCGCGGATCTCCAGGCGGTGCAACAAAGGAAGTGACGCCATGACTATCGGGGCCAGGTGCCTGTATTTCTCGGGGTGGTGTCGGTGTCGGTTGATCGGCGTCCTGCTCTTCTGTGGGTTGCTGACGGGTGCGGTAGCCGGCGAGGCTGAACCGCCGACCAGCTGTGAGAAATGTCACTCGGAGCAGCGCAATTTCGTGCAATACAAGAAGATCTTCTGGTACTACCGCGACTGGCTGAATTCACCGCATCATCAGAACGGTCTGACCTGTGACGACTGCCATGGCGGCGACCCGACCGCAAGCGATATGCAGGATGCCCACAAGGGCGTCTTTCCCGTCTCGGATCCCCGCAGCCGACTGTTCTACAAGAACCAGCCCGAGACCTGTGGCGAATGCCACAAGAAGGAGACGAAGCAGTTCAGAGAGAGCGAGCACTACAAGGGTCTCAAGGACCAGATCGGTACTCCGACCTGCAGCACTTGTCATCAGGCCATGAACCGCAAGCCCTATTACCGGGAAATGGTCGAGAACACCTGCCGGATCTGTCACTACGAAAACAACCCGGACGACCTCCCGATGGTGGCGGGTAAGGCCACCGAGATATTGCACCGGCTGAATGTCTCCAAGGGCTATATGAACTGGACACGTACTTACTACCGGTCCAAGGGCTGGCCTGACGACTCAAGAGAGATGGTCGAATCGCTGGCCAGCAGCTACGCTGCCATCATTGCCCAGGGCCACTCCTTCGATCTGGAGAATACCGATCAGGCATCGATCGATCTGCTCTCGCGATTGAAGGCCGTCTACCAACTGACGGAAGACCGCGTCGAGAAAGACAGCGAGTAATTGCCTCTTGTCCGCCGTAGGTCAATCGGATGCCTTTGCGAAAATCTCCTTTGTAAAGTATGCGACGTGTGGAACGGCTTGCGTCTCGCTCAAAAATGAAAGTAGTCGCTGTAGGGTATCGCGCGCACGATCAGGTAGACCCCTAGGGCGATGACGCCGTACGCAAACAAGAAATACAGGGCCCGGAACCAAAGGATCGGCGCCCTCACCGACATCGCCGCCAACCGACCTTCCGACCTCAGACGCGATACCCAATCCGACTTTTCCTCCTCGAGGTGGCCAATCGGGACGCTGCCCGAGAACATGGCCTCGTTCAGCGGAAAGGTGGAGCGGCGAAAATGCCCGAAAATCAGGTGGATGATCACGATGTAGGTAACGGCGAGCACGGCCTCGGCGCGGTGCAGCACCAAGGCGACATTCAGGGTCCAGCCAGGGAGCAGCTGGCTCGACTCTATCGGGTACTGGAGCATGAGACCGGTGAAGAACAGCAACGGAACCCCCCAGAAGACCGCCCAGTAGTCGAACTTCTCCAAATAGGTCCAGCGCTCGAAGCGGGGTGCCTTGGCGAGCCCCAGAAACCACAGGAAGCGCTGACCGAACTCCTTGAAATCCCGCCACTTGGGGACCAGGGAATCCGGCCCGAACAGACTGCGCAGTGGATGCCGCCAATCGACCCGGGCCAGCACCCAAAGGATGTGCACCACGAAGCCGATGGTCATGGCCCAGCCACTGACGATATGGATCGCCATGACTTGGTCATAGCCACCCATCAGCCAGACCAAGTGACGCCCCCAGTCCGTTTCCATCAGCACGCGCGCGACGCCGGTGAAGGCGAGGATCATGAACGTGACGATCAGGAAAAGGTGCGTGAACCGATCCACACCAGTGAAACGACGTACACGGATGGTCGCCTCCATGGTCAGCTTCCCCCCTTGCGCTTGACGAACCACTCCCGCACCCACCAGGCAATTCCGTGCGGCAGAAAGATCAAGAACACGCCGATGATCAGCGCAAACATGAACACGTCGGCCCAGTACAAGGCCGGAAAGCTCGCCCGCACCTTCTCCGGATCGGCCGCAGCCGAAGTGTGCACCACGTAGGTCGCGAAGGATGCACTCGCACCCTCGTGGCACTTTGCGCACACATAGGCGTGGCGGCGGATCGAATTCATGGGTGAAAAATACTGATCGACCGAGGCGATGGGATCCACCCCATGGCACTGGCGGCATGTGAGGTTGCCCTGCAGGGTATGCGTATTGTCGGCGATCTCCTGATGACAGCTCTCGCAGCGCCGCCAGCTGTAGTCCGGCAACCCGGCATGGGCGTCTTTTTTGGGGCCGAGCCCCCCGCGTTCCTTAGGCACGGGACCGTAGGGCAACTCGGGCAATAGGCCGCCGGTATCGAAACGGTTCGAGCTCTGGAGTTGATCGCGGTAACGCAGCTGCGCCTGAGCGACCTCAGGGCTCACTGCGCGCTGTGCCTCGCCCTCCGCGGACACGGACAGGGTCGAGAGCGGCAGCAACAGGATTGCCGGGACCAGGCACGCCAAGCACGGCAGACCCATGGCCGATATCTCCCTAGGCACTCACTGGTTGTCGCCGGACGCGTCGCTCATCGCCACCGTCGGAGCGACGGGGGCACGACGGATCAGCTCGTCGTAGCGCTGCTGTAGCTCCTTCAGGTCTTCGTTCTTGTGCCTGTGACAGGTCTGACAGGAATTGGGGATGGCCGGATTCTCCAGCGTGTCCTTGGGCAACAAGGTCACGAACACGTGGCTGTGGATGTCCCCAGATTCAGCACTCTTCACGATGCGCGGCATGTGGCAGCCCACGCAGTTGCCGAAGGAGTGGATCGAGTGCGCACCGGTCTGGTTTACTTTGACGTGACATTCCATACAGGACTGCGAACCCCGGGACAAGGTCTGGGAACGTCCCGGACTGGCCCCAAGCTCATGAGAGTAGTGGCACGAGGTGCAGGTCACCCCCTCTTTGGCGTGTTTTGACTGCTGCCAGTCGAGATATTGCTGATGGTGGCCTTTGGCGAATTCGTTCGCGTAGACGTGCTTCACGTCACCACCTTCGAACGAGGTCGCCTTATAATAAGTCGACAAGGCTTTGCCCGGCTCGTACCCCACTGGCCACCCGGCGCCCTTGTGTTTGGTCGACTTGCCGCGATTGTGGCAGGAACCACAGATCTGAACTGACACCCCCATGGTGAGCTTTGCCGGGTTGATGATCGTCTTACGCTTCTCAAAGACTTCAGACTTCGGTAGCGCCGCATGCCAGGATCCCTTCCCGTGACAGGCCTCGCAGCCGACGCCCGGCTCCACAAACGCCTTGGCCTCGAGATCGACACCGGTGGCATGACAGCCGCCGCACTTCTTCAACCATGGACGCTTGTCCCAATCATGCTCGTGATAATTCACGAAGCGGTCGGTCTCGACGTTGAACTGGACCGGCGAAATGAATAGATCGTCGTCTTTGCTGACGATGTAGCGCTGCTTCCATTGGCTGCCGATGGTATACAGGACTTCGTCGGCCTTGGGAACGTAGATCTGGTCCGCAGGGACCTTGAGCTTGTCGCCCAATTTCGCCAGATCCTCGCGGATGCGCTTTTCGTCCAGATCGACAATCAGCACGTCCTGGTTCGCCTTGGCGTCCCCCAGCATGCGGCTGTGCAGGGTCTTACTCCAGGCATCGTAATGCTCGAGGTGGCAGGTCTTGCAGACCTCCGAGCCGACGTATTGTTTTGGCTGATCAAGAACCGTCTGGATATCGGGCGTCATGTCAGAGCTTGGGGAACATCCGAGCAGCGCGAGGAGCGCGATCGGCAAGAACACGAGACTCGGTAAGGCATTTCGGGTGAACTTCGCCATCTCTCCCCCTTCTCTTACATTTTTTATGGAAATAGTTCTGTAGTTATAGTCAGGAATCGAGATCTCTGCAAAAAAGCCCCTCTGGGGCGGCCTTGGCTCTTGTGGGGTGTGCAAGTCAATCACGCGGCGTCCTTTGCGACCGGGAAAGCCCCTGGCTCGAGGACACAAGACCGAGTTCATTTACAGTGCAGAGAGACCCCAAGGTTTAGAGGTTTTTCGCTCAGTTCCCGCGTCTGCCCGAAGACCGTCCGGTACCCTTGCTGTCTGATTTTGTCTGCCACATCGTCGCTGGATGGCATCGGCCTACTTGGCCTACACTTCATAAAGCGTGTGACAACATCACGCTTACAACCCGCGGGCAACAGCGGGAAATGAACGCAAAAAAGCGTCGCCTCTGGAGGATCGACAAAATGACCGCAACCCCATCCCGCCGTCGGAGCAGGAAACACCTGGTTATCTTCAGCGTGATGCTGATCTCGCTGCTGCTGCTCGTCCCGCTCATCCCTTATGGCTTCACCGACGCCTCGGCGGCCATCGAGGTGCCGAACCCGGGAAGCGACCTGTGGCGCGCGGTCCGGGGCGGGGCCGCCGCCAACACCCAGGCCCTGGGCACCGACAGCGGCGTACTCATCGACGACGCCGGGCAGGCCTGGCGCAACTACCGGGTGGAAAAGCTCGTCCCCTACAGCGCCATGGTATTGAGCGCGATGATCGGCATATTCGTTCTCTATTATCTGATACGGGGCAAGATCCCGATCGAACACGGGCGCAGCGGGCGCGTGATCCGGCGCCAGAGCAGTTTCGAGATCGCGGTGCACTGGTTCGTGGCGGCCACCTTCGTGCTGCTGGCGCTCACGGGCCTGGTGCTGTTGTACGGCCGGTGGGTGCTGATCCCGGTCCTCGGACCCGAGGGCTTCGGTGCGACCGCGAATATCGCAAAGGTGATCCATGATTACGTCGGCCCGGCGTTCGTCATAGCCGTCCCGCTGATGTTCTTCGTCTGGTTG
>JASFJQ010000214.1:0-4806 GCA_050121305.1 Chromatiaceae bacterium | reverse complement strand
CGCGAGACGGCCTTTGGACTTACCTACGGCGAGGGCGTGGGTTCGCCGGACCGCACGGACATGGCGAACTCGCGGTGCATCGTACTGATCGGTTCGCATATCGGCGAGAACCTCCACAACAGTCAGGTGCAGACGCTGACCCGGGCACTGGACCAGGGTGCCACGCTGATCACCGTGGACCCGCGCTTTTCGGTCGCGGCATCGAAGTCGCGGCACTGGCTGCCGATCAAGCCCGGGACGGACATCGCACTGTTGCTCGCATGGGCGAATGTGCTGATCAACGAGGATCTCTACGATCGCGACTATGTAGCGCAGCACTGCGCCGGCTTCGAACAGCTGGCGCAACATGTGCAGCCCTTCAATCCCGAGTGGGCCTATCTGGAGACCGGGCTCGATCCGGCCAGTATCCGCGAGACCGCGCGTGCGATGGCCCATGCCGCCCCGGCCACGCTGGTCCACCCCGGCCGACATGTGACCTGGTACGGCGACGATACCCAGCGCTGTCGGGCAATCGCGATCCTCAATGCCCTGCTGGGCTCCTGGGGGCGCCCGGGCGGTTTTTACATCCAGGAGAAAGTCGACCTCCCCGAGTATCCGGCGCCGAAGCCCCCCAAGCCGGCGAGCGACTGGAAGGCCAAGGTGCAGGGCGACTACCCACTGGTGGGCACCGGCATCAGCAACCAGCTGCTGGAGCACTCGGTCGGAGATGATGCCTTCTTCAAGGGCTGGTTCGTCTATGCCACCAACCTGCCGATGACGCTGCCCGGTGCAACCGAGCAGATTGCGGCGGCCGCCCAATCGCTCGATCTGATGGTCGTAGTGGACACTATGCCGGCGGAGATCACCGGCTTCGCCGATGTCGTACTGCCCGAATGCACCTATCTCGAACGCTATGACGATCTGCGCAACAAACCGGAACGCACGCCCACGCTGGCATTGCGCATGCCGGCCTTCGAGCCGAGTCACCAGACCAAGCCGGCCTGGTGGATGGCCAAGGGCATCGCGGAGCGCCTCGGCCTGGGTGAGTATTTCCCCTGGCAGGACTATCGCGAGGTAATCGACTGGCAACTGCGACAGGTCGGGTCCTCGCTACTCGAGATGGAGCAACTCGGCGTCAAGCGCTTTCCGCGCAAGACCGCAATCTACTTCGAGGAAGGCCAACCCGTCCGCTTCAATACGCCCAGCGGAAAGATCGAACTCTACTCGAGCCTGCTCGCCGATGTCGGCCAGGATCCGCTGCCCCGTTACACGCCGCCGGATCGGCCACCCGCGGGTTACTATCATCTCAACTACGGGCGATCACCGGCCCACACCTTTGGGCGCACCATCAACAATCCGCAGCTGTTCGAGCTGATGCCGGAGAATGTCGTCTGGGTGCATCCGGCGGCCGCAGCCAAGCTGGGCGTGGCCAACGGCGACTATGTGCAGCTCGAGAATCCTGACGGCGCGCGCAGCCAACGCATCCGCGTGCGCGTCACCCAGCGTATCCGTCCCGACTCGGTGTTCATGGTCCACGGCTTCGGCCACACCGATGAACGCCAGCGCCTGGCCCGCGGCGTGGGGGCAGACGATGCCGCGTTGATGCACAACGTCAAACTCGACCCGATCATGGGCGGCACGGGTATGCGGGCGAGTTTCGTCACCCTGGTAAAACCGAGCGAGGTCAGCTGACATGACGACCTATGCGATGGTCATCGACACCCGCACCTGCATCGGCTGCGGCGACTGCGTCGTGGCCTGCAAGAGTGAGAACAAGGTACCGGCGGGACTGAACCGCGACTGGATAGTCGAGGCGACCCGCGGCGAATATCCGAATCTGGAAACCGAATTCCGCTCGGAGCGCTGCAATCATTGCAGCCACGCCACCTGCGTCACCAGCTGTCCCACCGGCGCAAGCCACTACTGGAAAGACACCAACATCGTGCTGGTCGCCGCAGAGAAATGTACCGGCTGCAAGGCCTGCATCGCCGCATGCCCCTATGATGCCCGGCTGATCATGCACCCGGAGGGCTACGTCGACAAATGCACCTTCTGTCATCACCGTGTCGACCAGGGCCTGGACCCGGCCTGCGTCTCCGGTTGCCCGACGCACTGCATGCATTTCGGGATCCTGGACGAGCGCGACAGCGGCGTCAGTCGGCTGTTGCGCGAGCGCCGCTACAAGACGCTGATGCCGGAGACCGGCAACCAGCCCCACGTGTATTACCTGCTGTGAGAATGTGGGGATGATGGAAGAGGTCCTGGCAACCGCCCGCTACAACGCCAAGGTAGATCCCTCGCTCGGCATCTGGACCTGGGAGATAGCCTTTTATCTCTTTCTCGGCGGCATGGCGGCCGGCATCATGCTGTTCGCCGCCTGGGCGGTGCTCGGGCGCAAGGAACAGACCCTGCCCTTCGCCCACAACCGCTTTGCACTGTGGGCACCGATCGTCCTGTCGTTGGGCATGACCACGCTGTTCCTCGACCTGGAATACAAGCTGCATGTATTCCGCTTCTACACCAGCTTCGAGCCCACCTCACCGATGTCGTGGGGCGCGTGGATCCTGGTTTTGATCTATCCGATGATGGTCCTGCAGATCCTGTCCACGCTGCGCGTCGGCTATCCGCCGCTGGCCGGGTTCGTCGAACGCATCCCCGGGGGTGGATCGCTGCTGAGTATCTGTGAGAATCGGCGCCGGCTGATCGCCATTGCGGTGGTGCCGCTGGCGGTGGGCCTGGGCATCTATACCGGTGTGCTCCTCAGCGCGTTCAGCGCAAGACCTTTCTGGAACTCGGGTGTCCTGGGTCCGTTGTTCCTGATATCCGGGATGTCGACCGCGGCGGTCCTGCCGATCCTTGCGGGCGCGAAAGCTGCTGAGCGGCACTTCTTCGAGGTCACTGACATGGGGCTGATCTTTGTCGAGCTGACGCTGATAGCGATCTTTCTTATCAGTCTCGCCACCGGCGCCGAGCAACACATGGAGAGCCTGGCGCTGGTAACCGGCGGCGCCTACACCGAACCCTTTTGGTTGTGGTTCGTATTACCGGGCCTGTTGGTCCCGATACTCTTCGAGGCCGTCGGGCTGCGTGGCTATCGCACGTTTGCGCTGACTGCCGCCGTCCTCGTGATATACGGTGGTTTTATGCTGCGCTACCTCACAGTGGAAATCGGACAGGTCAGCACCTGGACGGAATATGCAATTCAGTTCGACCCTCAATTGTTGCAGAGGTTGACCGAATGAAGGGGAAAAGCCGATGAGAATCCTGCTGCCTGTGATTATCGCCGCCAACGGTCTGCTGGCCGGATGTTCGGACGGGCCGCAGTCCGACCTGACGGGTACGGCCGCGAGACTGGCCAAGACCATTGCCGCCGAGCAGGATCATGTGACCGTCGCGGAACTCTCCGACTGGGTCATCAAAGACCAACGTGACTATGAGCTGGTCGATATCCGAGAAGCCACCGACTATGCTGCGGGCCACATCGAGGATGCGCGCCACATCCCGCTGGCCGCACTGATGTCAGACGAGGCCCTGGCGGCGCTGCCGCGCGGGCGCAAGATCGTTGTCTACTCGAACGGCACAGCGCATGCCGCCCAGGCGGCGTTGTTGTTGCGCCTGGTCGATCGCGACGCCTATGCCCTGCTGGGTGGCTTCAACTATTGGCAGGCCTATCTGAAGGATCCCGACAGCGCCGGGATAGCCCAGATGGATCCATTACAGCGCGCCGAGTACCAGGCGGTCAGCTGTTTCTTCGAGGGCGATTATCTGGCCGCCGCTGGACTGCTGCCGAAGGGCGCTGGCGCCCCGGTGCAGACGGCTGAAGCGCCGCAGGAGGCTGCTGATCCACTCGGACTTGGCCTGGGGCTGGGTTCGGAAGAGGTCAAAGCGGGGCTCCAGCGCCAGTCAGAGCCGTCGCCGGCACCAGCTGCCGACCCGCTCGGCCTGGGGCTGGGACTCGGCCTCGGCGGCGAGGCGGCGGAGTCTTTGCGCAAAGAGGCGGCGCCGAAACCCAAGGCGCCGACCGGCGGGTTGTTGATCAAGGCCGAGTGCTGATTATCTGGCCCGGACGCTTGATGACGGGACCCTTGATCTAGTCTCCTAATAGCTACTTGCATCCAAGCCATCCCCATGTCGAAGAAAGACAAGAAAAAGAAAGATAAGAAGAAAAAGAAGAAGGACAAAGAAAAGACAAGGCACCAGAGCGACGCGAAGTCGTCACTCAATGCAGAGGCGAAGCGTGCCCAGAAGCTGAAAAAGGGAAAGCCGAAGGTGCTCTGGCAGGAGATCGCGCGTCTCACGCTGGCGCTCAAGGCACGGGACGACGAGATCCTTGCACTGAAAAGTCGGCAGGAGGGCGAAACCGTATCAGCCGAAAAGGTTGAGGATCTCGCCGTCGCACTGTCCGCCTGGCAGGAGACCGCGTCGGTCAGCGATCGCAAGAAGGTCTGGGAAAGACATCAATATCTGCGCACGCGCTACGAACACCACCTTGAAGCAGGGCTCAACAAGAATCGCGCAAGGATTTGCGCCGACCAGGACCTGAGGGGGCGTTACGGAGAGGACGCAGGCTACACGGAGGAGCAGCTCGAGGCGATTTTGTCCTGAGCGACGACACCGCATGCTGCCGACGCAAGACCCCTTGTGCTCGTAGCGGCAGTCCCAGTCCCAGTCCCCGGCGCTCAAGGCGCCTCGCCGTCTTTCGGCGCCAGCCCGTAGGGCTCAACCAGTGTCCATACATGGGCGGGGACCATGGACTTCAAGCGGCGCGGCGCCTCCCGGCGCAGATGGACAATCGTCTCGACGGCCTTCATTTCGACGCGCGACCGC
>JASFJQ010000213.1:0-4814 GCA_050121305.1 Chromatiaceae bacterium | reverse complement strand
GGGCCTTGGCCGGACGAGTTTGATGCACCCGGGCCGCCTTTTCGGCGCCCGGACTTCGCCCAGTTTCTTCGCCGCGCGGCGTCACGCCGACCTTGTCCGGCTTGGCATCCAACAACAGCGGTACATCGCCTTGTGCGAGTCGCGCCAGCGCGGCGGCGATCTGCAGGGCGTCTAGTTCGTCCTCCTGCTCGAGTTCACTGACCAGACGGTAGTAGATCGCCAGATCCTGTTTCGCGATCAATTCGCGTACCTGCTGCTTGAATCGCTCGGTGCGCTTGGAATTGATGTCTTGGACCGAAGGCATGGCCATGGGCTCGATGCGACCGCCGGTCGCCTTCTCGATGCTGTGCAACAGGCGGCGTTCACGTGGCGCCACGAACAGAATCGCCTCGCCGGGGGCACCGGCGCGCCCTGTGCGACCGATGCGGTGGACGTAGGACTCGGTATCGTACGGAATATCGAAATTGATCACGTGCGTAACGCGTTTGACATCCAGGCCACGGGCCGCAACGTCGGTAGCGACCAAGATATCGAGCCGCCCATCGCGCAACCGCTCCACGGTGCGCTCACGCTGCGCCTGGGCGATATCGCCATTCAGCGCCTCGGCAGCAAATCCGCGGGCAGTGAGCTTTTCCGCCAGTTCCATCGTCTGGGTCTTGGTGCGCACAAAAATAATCAGGCCATCGAAGGGCTCGGTCTCGAGGATGCGGGTCAAGGCATCGAGCTTGTGGAGTCCCTTGATAGGCCAATAACGCTGGCGGATGTTCTCGGCCGTGGCGGTATGCGCCGCGATCTGGACCCGCTGCGGGGCGCGCAGATGGCGCTCGGTCACTGCCCGAATAGCATGCGGCATCGTCGCGGAAAACAGCGCGGTCTGGCGCCCCCGCGGGGTATGCTGCAGGATCCACTCGACGTCATCAATGAAGCCCATGCGCAACATCTCGTCCGCTTCGTCGAGCACCAGCGACTGCAGGCGCGAGATGTCCAGCGTACCCCGGCGCATATGATCCATGATCCGACCCGGCGTCCCGACCACGACCTGCGCCCCGCGGCGCAAGTGATTGAGCTGCATCCCCATCCCCTGCCCGCCATAGATCGGCAGCACATGAAAGCCGGTCAGGAAACGCGCATAGGTCTGCATTGCCTCTGCCACCTGCAGGGCCAGTTCGCGGGTTGGGGTCAGCACCAGCAGCTGCGGATAGCGGGCGGCGGCATCGAGCCGTGCCAGCATCGGCAATGCAAAGGCCGCAGTCTTGCCGGTCCCGGTTTGCGCCTGGCCAAGCAGATCATGACCGGCGAGAAGCAGCGGTATCGCCTGCGCCTGTATCGGCGACGGCGTTTCATAGCCGACATCTGCGAGCGCCGCCAGGATAGGATCGGGCAGCCCCAGCGCAGCGAAGCCTGTGGGTTTCTCGGACATAACGGGGATAACGCAGCCCGGATGGGGCTATGCACTGATAGGATACGCGAGATTATACGCCGTGTGCCCCCGTTTCGGGGGTGTTATGCCCGAAGACCGACGCCGTCGTGCGCCGTTGTATGGACTGACGCTGCCCCACATAGGGGTACCGACGGCACTGCTTGCTGCGAACCGCTGCGTTATGAGATCCAGATTACCGGTGCGGATGTTCGAAGAAGACATAAGGTGTCGAGTAGTCGCTGAACTCGAAGTACACCTTCTTCTCGCCCGGGTCCTTGTGCATGTTCAGATTCTCATCGAATATGCCGTATCCGAAGCGGTAGGGCCGCGAATCGCTGCCCTGGGTCGAGATTGCAGTACTGAGTTTGTCGATCTCGATGAATCGACGGACCAGCTTTTCGCCGGCATAGATCTCCAATACGCCATTCGTACCCGTCCAGTTCTGGATTGCGCGTCCGAATTTGTTCTGGGTTTCCTGGGTACAGGCACTGAGTGCCGAAACCATCAGAACTACCATGACAAGTCGGATATTCATTATTCCTCCCGATTCCCGGGTCAAGGACCTGCGTAGCCTGTCGGTCTTTACGATGACGCCGAGGCTGCGCCCAAGCGGCATGGCCATGGCGAGCACGACAGAGAACATCGGGCTCGACACACGGGTCCGCGACGCTACCCATTGGATTGGCAGGCTAACATATTCTCAAGCTGGCACGACCGACGGGCCACCGGGCACGATGATATATTGTCGACACGACAAGTAGCGTCCCGGTCGCGTCCGCAATATGAATCAGCCACCGCCAGACCTGTTCGGATTTCGGCGCCATTGGGCGCACAAGTTCGGTCCCGCCCCTTTCCTGCCGATGTCGCGCGAGGAGATGGATCTGCTCGGATGGGACAGCTGCGACGTCATTATCGTTAGCGGCGATGCCTATGTCGATCACCCGAGTTTCGGCATGGCAGTCATCGGTCGCGTCCTCGAGGCACAGGGTTTTCGGGTCGGGATCATCGCCCAGCCAGACTGGAATCGCGTCGAAGATTTTGCCCGCCTGGGACCGCCCAATCTGTATTTCGGCGTCACCGCCGGCAATATGGACTCCATGGTCAACCGCTACACTGCGGAACGCCGCCTGCGCTCGGACGATGCCTATACCCCGGGCGGCAAAGGCGGTAATCGGCCTGACCGGGCGGTGATCGTCTACTCTCAGCGCTGTCGTGAGGCGTTCAAGGACGTGCCGATCGTCATAGGCGGTATCGAGGCCAGCCTGCGACGTATTGCGCACTTCGATTACTGGCAGGAGAAGGTTCGTCGCTCGATATTGATGGATGCGAAGGCGGACATGCTGCTTTTCGGCAACGCAGAGCGGGCCATCGTCGAGCTGAGCCACCGCCTTGCCGCCGGCGAAAAGATCGAAGCGATCGAGGATCTGCGCGGCACCGCGTTCGTCCGCAAGACGCCGCTGACCGGCTGGACCACCATCGACTCGACCACCATCGACGCACCGGGCGCTATGCGATCACATCCAGATCCCTATGCGGCGGTTAGCGGGATCATGGGCGAACAGACGACCGGTAACATGCGACCTTCGTGCGCCAGCACGGCACCGCAGGTGGTCACGCTGCACAGCCGACCAAAGGGCCAGGACCGGAAGACCCAGACGGTAAGACTGCCAAGCTTCGAGTGCGTCCGCGACGATCCTGTCTTGTATGCCCATGCCTCTCGCGTGCTGCACCTCGAATCCAACCCGGGCAATGCGCGGGCATTGGTGCAACAACATGGCCAACGCGATGTCTGGATCAACCCGCCGCCGATCCCGCTGCGCACGCCCGAGCTGGACCGCGTGTTCGAGTTGCCTTACCAGCGGGTGCCGCATCCCGCCTATGGTGCGGAGCGCATACCGGCCTACGAGATGATCCGCTTTTCGATCAATATCATGCGGGGGTGCTTTGGCGGCTGTTCGTTCTGTTCCATCACCGAGCACGAGGGCCGCATCATCCAGAATCGCTCTGAGCAGAGCATCCTGCGCGAAATCGAGAACATCCGCGACCACACGCCTGGCTTCACCGGCGTGATTTCCGATCTCGGCGGCCCGACCGCCAATATGTGGCGTCTCCACTGCAAGGATCCGAAGATCGAATCGAGCTGCCGTCGACTCTCCTGTGTCTATCCAGGGATCTGCAGCAACCTCGAGACCGATCAGATGCCGCTGGTGCGCCTGTATCGCAAGGCGCGCGCACTCCCGGGAATCAAGCGCGTCTTGATCGCATCGGGGCTGCGCTATGACCTAGCCGTCGAGACGCCGGAGTATGTCAAAGAGCTAGTGACCCATCATGTCGGCGGCTACCTGAAGATCGCCCCGGAGCATACAGAGAACGGCCCGCTGTCGAAGATGATGAAACCCGGCATGGCGACTTATGACCGTTTCCAGGCGATGTTCAAAAGATATTCGCGACAGGCCGGCAAGGAGCAATACCTGATTCCCTACTTCATCGCCGCGCATCCGGGTACCACCGACCAGGATATGCTCAACCTGGCGTTGTGGCTGAAGGCCCATGGCTTTCGCGCCGATCAGGTACAGGCCTTTCTGCCGTCACCGATGGCGTTGGCCACGGCGATGTGGCACAGCGGCCGCGATCCGCTGAAGAAGATCAGCCGGAATTCTGCAACAGTTTTTTCACCCAAGGGGCGGCGCCAGCGGCGATTGCACAAGGCCTTTCTCCGCTACCATGACCCCGAGAACTGGCCGCTGCTGCGCGAGGCGCTGCAGCGCATGGGGCGGGCGGACCTGATCGGCAATGGCAAACGCCACCTGATACCGAGGTTCCAGCCTTCCGGGACCGGCGTTACGCCTGCGCGCGTGCACGACGGCCGGGCAAGGCATGCCTTCCGCACACTACACACGCGGGGCTCGAAGAAGCCGTCTCCGGCCCGCAGACGCACCAAGCATTGAATACCAACCGAGAGACGGCCAGGCAGGCAAGGCCGCCGCTGGTCTTTGACGGGAGACAGTCTACGTGCGCGTAAGTGACTACATGACCCGAAAGCTATTGACCGCAGCGCCTGGTGACGGCGTCCGTGAGACCTTCTTTCGCATGCGTGAGGCCAAGGTGCGGCACCTGCCCGTGCTCGATGGCGCTCAACTGGTCGGCATACTCAGTGACCGCGACCTGCGACGCCCGGACTGGGTGGACGAAGCCCCGGATCTGTCACACGATTACCAACTCGATGACAGCCTGTCGGTATCGGACCTAATGAGCCATCGTCCGGTCGTGGTCCACACCTATGACGATCTCGCGAAGGCCTGCACGCTGATCAATCAGCACGGTTTCGGCGCCCTGCCCGTACTGGACAAGGGCAATCACCTGGTCGGCATCCTCAGCAAGGCAGATTTGGTAC
>JASFJQ010000212.1:0-4818 GCA_050121305.1 Chromatiaceae bacterium | reverse complement strand
CGCAGTGAGCAATTCGATCGCCAACCGGTAACCGGCCATTTGTAGTCCGATCCCCTTTTCAATCTCGCGACACAGCGGTATGCGGCACTTTCTGCCGACCTCGATCCCAGGCTGGAATGGGTCAATGCCGCGCTGTTGTCCCGTCGGCGCCCGCTATGGGTGTCTGTCCATCACAGGGCCGCTGGCCGCGAAGGGCGCTGATTGATGCCGGTAGATCCCGTCGTAATCTCCCGCGATCAGCATACGCTCTCACGCGCCAATATCTCGCCGAATGCACTGAAGGTGCTGTATCGGCTGAAGGCCGCCGGTTACGAGGCCCATCTGGTCGGCGGTGGCGTGCGCGATCTGCTGCTCGGCCGCGAGCCCAAGGACTTCGATGTTGCGACCGATGCCAGACCCGAGGACGTGCGCGAGGTGTTCCGCAACTGCCGTCTGATCGGCCGGCGTTTCCGTCTGGCGCACGTGCATTTCGGTCGAGAGATCATCGAGGTGGCGACCTTCAGGGCCGGGCAGGCGGGAGAGGAGACCGACAACCATCAGACCGATGAGGGCATGCTGCTGCGCGACAATATCTACGGCAATATCGAGCAGGATGCGCTGCGGCGCGATTTCACGGTCAATGCGTTGTACTACAACATCGCGGACTTCTCGATCATCGACTATGCCGGCGGTGTCGAGGACCTGCGACAGGGCGTGCTGCGGCTGCTCGGCGATCCGGAGACACGCTATCGGGAAGACCCGGTGCGTATGCTGCGCGCAGTGCGCTTTGCTGCCAAGCTGGGATTTCGGGTAGCGGCGGAGACCGAGGCGCCGATTGGTGATCTGGCGCCATTGCTTGCCGACGTCCCGCCGGCGCGGCTGTTCGAAGAGGTGCTGAAGTTGTTCCTGGGTGGCACCGCCGTCGGCAGTTTCGAAAAGATGCGTCAGTACGGTCTGTTTGCGCAGCTGTTCCCGCAGACCGAGCGCTGCCTCAGCGAACTGGATCACGACTTTCCGATGACCTTGGTGTTGCGCGGGCTGGAGAATACCGACAACCGGATCCGCGAAGACAAGCCGGTTACGCCGGCTTTCCTGTTTGCGGTGCTGCTCTGGGAGCCGGTCAGACAGATCGCCGAGCGCCTTGAGGCTGACGGAATGCTGCCCTACCAGGCCATTCAGCAGGGTGCGGCCGAGGTCGTCGCGCAGCAGCTGGACCGGGTGTCGCTGCCGCGGCGTTTCGGCACGCCGATGCAGGAGATCTGGGCCCTGCAGGCCCGACTGTCGAATACCCGGGGAAAGCGTCCACGGCGCCTGCTGGCGCATCCGCGGTTTCGGGCCGCCTATGACTTTCTGCTGCTGCGGGCGGCAGCGGGCGAGGTCGATCCGGCGCTGGCGGACTGGTGGACTGCCTTCCAGGCCGAGGACGGTGAGACGCCTGCGCTGGCCTTGCCGGAGACCCAGGCCAGGCGCTCGCGTCGTGGGGGGCGTCGTCGGCGACGCCGCAAGCCGGCACCTGCCGCACAGGAATGAACGCCGCCGAGGTGACCGCCTTCGTCGGTCTGGGCAGCAATCTGGGCGGACCCGTCGCACAGGTGCGCGAGGCGATCCGCGAACTGGACGGGCTGCCGCATTCCCAGCGGATAAGCCAGTCGCGTTTGTACCATTCCTCGCCGCTCGGGCCGGCCGGTCAGCCGCCGTATGTCAATGCCGTCGCGATGCTGCGCACAACCCTGGATCCGGAGGCCCTGCTCGCTGGGCTGCACGCTATCGAGCAGCAGCATGGCCGGCGGCGCACAGAGCGCTGGGGTCCGCGAACGCTGGATCTCGATCTTCTGCTGTACGGCGAACAGCAGATTGCATCACCGCAGCTGCGTGTGCCGCACCCGGAGCTGCATCGACGTGAATTTGTGCTAGTGCCGCTGTTTGAGATCGCGCCCGATCTCTATCTGCCCGGTCTGGGACCGCTGGCCGATTACGTCGACGCTGCCGCGCAACCGGCCTTGCGGCCGGTGGAGTCCGCCGACAGTGATTGACGCCTTCTGACAGAGGCTATTTCAACCCATCACCGCTGGCGATAAACTGACTTGGCGCGACAACCAACAACAGGCGGTTCGACAGGAGGACAGGTGAGCAAGATCACAATCAGCACCCTCAACCGGATGAAGGCCGCGGGTGAGAAGATCGCCGTCATAACCAGCTATGACGCCAGTTTCACCCAACAGATCGAGCAGGCCGGCATGGATGTGATCCTGGTCGGCGATTCGCTGGGGATGGTGATACAGGGCCATGAGAGCACCCTGCCGGTAACGGTCGACGACATGGTGTATCACACCGCCAATGTGATGCGCGTGAGTCGGCATGCAATGGTCATCGCCGACATGCCCTTCATGAGCCACGGTACCCACGAGCAGGCATTGAACACAGCCGGTCGCCTGATGAAAGAGGGTGGTGCGCATATGGTCAAGATCGAAGGCGGCGCGCCGCAGATCGATACAGTCCATCATTTGACCGCCCGTGCCGTGCCGGTATGCGGCCATCTCGGACTGTTGCCGCAGTCGATTCATCAGCTCGGCGGCTACCGGGTCCAGGGTCGCGAAGAGCACGCAGGCGAACGTATCCTCAACGACGCGGTCGCGCTGCGCGACGCGGGGGCACAGATGCTGGTGCTCGAGTGCGTGCCCTCGGTGTTGGCCGAGGAGGTCACTCGCGCCCTGGACATCCCCGTCATCGGGATCGGTGCCGGGGCCGAGACCGACGGGCAAGTGCTGGTCTTGTACGACATGCTCGGCATTACCCCGCAGGGGACGCCGAGTTTTGTGCGCGACTTCCTCGCCGATTCGGGCAACGTGCCCGGTGCGCTGGCCGCCTACGTGAAGGCGGTCAAGGACGGCAGCTTCCCGGCCAGCGAGCATCACCTGGCGTGATCACCGTCAACGACGTCGGCCCGCTGCGTGCCCAGGTTGAGAGTTGGCGACGAGGCGGCAATGTCGCCTTTGTGCCGACCATGGGCAATCTGCACGCCGGCCACTTGTCGCTGGTCCAGGTCGCTCATCAGTTGGCGGACCGGGTGGTCGTGAGTATCTTCGTCAACCCGCTGCAGTTTGGCGCCGGTGAAGACTTCGACAGCTATCCTCGGACATTGCAGCGCGATTCCGAAATGCTCGAGAAAGAGGGGACCGATCTCTTGTTCGCGCCGGGTATCGGGGTCATGTACCCGAAACCGCACGCGGAGCAGACGCGGGTGGAGGTGCCCGGCCTGTCGGAGATACTGTGCGGCGCCTGCCGCCCAGGCCACTTTGTCGGTGTCGCCACCGTTGTCTGCAAACTCTTCAACATGGTGCAGCCCGATATCGCGGTATTCGGCAAGAAAGACTTCCAGCAGCTGATGGTGATCCGGCGCATGGTCGAGGATCTGGCCATGCCCGTGCGGATCGAGGGTGGTGCAACGCTGCGCGAGGCGGACGGTCTGGCGATGAGTTCCCGCAATGGCTACCTCACCGAGGCCGAACGCTCGACGGCCCCGATTCTGAATCGGATGTTGAGCGGCGTGGCGGCGCAGTTGCGCGGCGGCAGCGATGACTTCGCCGGCCTGCAGGCGCAGGCCGCGCTGGAACTGGAGGACAACGGTTTTCGCACCGATTACATCGCGATCCGTCGCGCCGCCGATCTCGCAGAGCCCGCTGCCGGGGAAAAGGACCTGGTGGTCCTGGCGGCCGCATTTCTCGGCAAGACCCGCCTCATCGACAACATCGAGATCGCTCGCTAGCCTGTCAACCTGTATTACGCATCCCGCCGGCGATTGCATTGATCGATCGCAGCAGGGGATCGAGATTGGCCTCGCGATCGGAGTCGCTTGACCCTGGATGCCGGAAGCGCTGCAGCAGTTCGAGCTGGATGTGGTTCAACGGGTCCAGGTAGGGATCGCGGCGGGTCAACGACAGTTTCAGTAGCGGGTTGTCGTCCAGCAGTTCGTCGATCTGTGCCACCCTGCGGATCCAGTCGGCCGTTCGCCAGTACTCCGCCTCGATCAGCCCAAACACGGTATCTCGGGTCTTCGCATCGTCGCACAGTGCGGCGTACTCCCGCGCGATGTCCATGCGTGATTTGAACAGGGCCATCTGGGTGTTACTGAGCAGGGCACGGAAGAAGGGCCATTCCCGGTACATCTCGCGCAGCATCTTGAGGCGCTTTTTCTCGCCCTGACAGCAGTGCTCCAGGGCGGTGCCCAGGCCATACCAGGCGGGTAGGGTCTGGCGGGCCTGCGCCCAACCGAACACCCAGGCGATGGCCCGCACCGAGGATTTCGAGCGGTCGCCCTTGGCGCGGTGTGAAGGGCGTGAGCCGATGTTGAGCATCCCAATCTCGGATACCGGCGTCGCCTCGTAAAAGTAGTCGAGAAAGCCGGGCGTCTGCTCCGAGAGTTCGCGGTAGGCGGATTCGCCCCGATCGGCCAGCAGCTGCATACTGGTATGGAAGCTCGCCTCATCCGGCGCGATCTGGCGGATCAGACCGGTACTGGCACTGAGCACACCGGTCAGCCCCATGGTCAGCTCATAGATTGCGGTCTCGCGGTTACTGTATTTGTAGGACAACACCTCGCCCTGCTCGGTGAATTTGATCTGGCCCAGCAGGGTGCCCGCCGGTTGCGCGCGGATGGCATCGTGGGTCGGGCCGCCGCCGCGGCCGATGGTCCCGCCGCGTCCGTGAAATAGTCGAATCCGGAAGCCGCGCGAGTTGCCGAGCGCGATTACGCGTTGCTGGGCCCGATACAGCAGCCATGCGGAGGCGACGATACCGCCGTCCTTGGCCGAATCCGAGTAGCCGAGCATCACCTCCTGC
>JASFJQ010000211.1:0-4821 GCA_050121305.1 Chromatiaceae bacterium | reverse complement strand
GCTGACCAACAACCACGTGATCGAGGGCGCCAGCGAGATCCAGGTAGTCCTCGGGGACGGCCGCAGTCTGCCGGCGCGACTCGTCGGTAGTGACCCGGAGACCGATATCGCGGTATTGCAGGCAGCGGGCAGCAAACTGCCTGTCGCGAGCCTGAGCGAGGCCGACACGCTACAGGTCGGCGATGTCGTGATGGCCATCGGCAATCCCTTCGGTGTAGGGAAGACAGTGACCATGGGCATCGTCAGCGCGACCGGGCGGAATCAACTCGGCATCACCGAATTCGAGAATTTCATCCAGACCGACGCGGCCATTAATCCCGGCAACTCTGGCGGCGCGCTGATCAACGCCATCGGCGACGTGGTGGCGATCAATACCGCAATCTTTTCGCAGAGCGGCGGCTCGCTGGGCATCGGCTTCGCCATCCCCATTCAGCTGGCGGAAGAGGTCATGGCTCAGCTCATCCAGAACGGCCGCGTCATTCGTGGGTGGTTGGGCATCTCCGGCCAGGATCTGACGACCGCGCTCGCCGAGTCCATGGGGATCGACTTTCGCGAAGGCATACTGGTATCGGGGGTGCTGGAGGGCGGGCCTGGCGATCAGGCGGGACTCAAACCCGGCGATCTGATTGTAAAGATCGATCGCAGACCGGTTACGAGTGCGCAGCAGATGCTGGCGCGCATCGCCAGCAGGCCCCCCGGCTCGCCATTGTCGCTTACCGTCTCGCGTGACGGCAGCGAATTGGAACAGGTCGCGATCGTCGGCGAGCGGCCGCGGCTGGCCGGCCGGTGAGAATCTCGCCGGTGAGACTCTCAGGATAAGCGCCGTGGGCTTCTTCGATCTGTTCAGACGCCCAGGCGCGGCCCGCGATGCGGTCGCGATCGAGATCGACCTCGCCACCGGCGTGCTCGACGAGTGCCCCATATGTCGGGGCATCAGCGACGGACAGCGCGATGACAGGCTACCTGCCGCAGAACTCATGGTGCACCAGCGATTTGACCGCAACGACCCCAGTGTGGCGGTGTTTGCCGGCGACCGTGACGACCTGCTGCGCCGGTTGCGCACCGTCCGCGACAGATTCGACTACCGATGTCCTTGTCAGGACGCCGGGTGATCGGCTAGCTCGCCGAGCGCCTCGATCAGCGCCTCGTTCTCCTGCTCAGTGCCGACCGTCAGCCGCAGACAGTCGGCCAGCAGCGGGTGTGTACCATCCAGTTTCTTGATCAGGATGCCGCGTTCATAGAGGCCGTCGAACCAGGCCGTGGCCAAGCCCGGCGGGGTGCGCAGCAGCAGAAAGTTCGCCTGTGAAGGATAGACCCTCACGCCCGGCAGACGCCCGATGCCAGCGGCCAGGCCCTCACGCGCCGCGCGGATCTGCCGCGTCTGGTGGTCGAAGACCTGATGATGGCGCAGCGCGAACTCGGCGCTCGCCTGGGTCAGCACATTGATGTTGTAAGGCAGTCGTACCTTGTCAAACTCATCCAACCAGGGCGGCGGACCGGCGAGCAGGCCCAGACGCAGCCCGGCCAGTCCCATCTTGGATACTGTGCGCATGACCACCAGGCCGTCGAACTCGCCCAGACGCTGCATGAAGCTCGCGTCGGTAAATGGCGCATAGGCCTCGTCGACCACGACCAGCCCGGGTGCGGCGCGGATGATCTCGACCACGGCCCTTTCGTCGAACAGGTTCGCGGTGGGATTGTTCGGGTAGGCGAGAAACACCACCGCCGGCTGATGTTCCTCCATCGCCTGCCGCACCGCTGGCAGGTCGAGGCTGAAATCATCGGCCTGTAAAGGCACCCCAACATAGCGCATACCGCAGAAGATCGCGATCAGACGGTACATCACAAAGGTCGGCTCGACCGACAGCACACTCGCGGACGCCCCCGACAGGCTCATGGCGATCATCTGGATCAGCTCATCCGAGCCGTTGCCCAGCAGCACGCGCATCCCCGACGGCACCGCCATCGCCTCCCTGAGGCGCTCGGTCAACGCATGCGCAGTCGGATCGGGGTAACGATTGACGTCCGTGCCGCGCAACATATCGGCCCAGTCGTCGCGCAATGCGGTAGGCCAGGTATAGGGGTTCTCCATCGCATCCAGCTTTATCAATCCAGCCGCGGGCTGGACCCGATAGGCCGTCAGCGCGCGGATCTCCGGGCGAACCCAGTGCGATACAAGGTCTTTTAATGAATCAGACATGACAGGCGGTGCCTTGTGTCGGTGAGTCCTGAGCGCTGGGTCTCGGTCCGCGTTCCGCGTTGAATGATCGCGCACGCATCATGGTGAGCAGCGCCCCAAGCGAGGCGCTAGTCGTCGATCCGGAATTCCGCCGAACGCGCATGCGCCTCCAGGCCCTCGCCCCGCGCCAGCACAGAGGCGGTTCGACCCAGGGTCCGTGCACCCTCGGCCGACACCATGATCAGGCTGGTGCGCTTTTGAAAATCATACACGCCCAGTGGCGAACTGAAGCGCGCAGTACGCGAGGTTGGCAGCACATGGTTAGGCCCAGCGCAATAGTCACCCAAGGGTTCGGAGGCATGACGCCCCAAAAATACCGCGCCGGCATGGCGGACCTTGGACAGCAGGGCCTGCGGATCGGCTACCGATAACTCGAGGTGCTCGGGGGCGATGTGATTACCGACCTCGACCGCCTCGTCCAGGTCGCGGCAGACAATGAGGGCGCCGCGCGCGCGCAGCGCCGTGGCGATAATCTCGCGCCGGCTCATCTCGGGCAGCAGACGATCGATGCTGCGCTCGACACGCAACACAAAATCGGCATCGGGGCACAGGAGTATCGACTGGGCGTCCTCATCGTGCTCGGCCTGCGAGAACAGGTCCATCGCGATCCAATCCGGATCCGTCCGGCCGTCGCAGATCACCAGGATCTCAGATGGCCCGGCCACCATATCGATACCGACCTGTCCGAACACGGTACGCTTGGCCGTGGCGACATAGATGTTGCCGGGACCGACGATCTTGTCGACCGGCGGCACCGACTGCGTCCCATACGCCAGCGCGGCCACCGCCTGTGCGCCTCCTATGGCAAAGACACGATCGACCCCGCTCACGTGTGCCGCCGCCAATACCAGTTCGTTCAGTTCACCCCGCGGGGTCGGCACGGCCATGATCAGTTCGGCGACGCCGGCCACCTTGGCCGGCAGCGCGTTCATCAACACCGACGAGGGATAGGCGGCCTTGCCGCCAGGGACATAGAGACCGACGCGGTCGAGCGGGGTGACCTGTTGCCCAAGCAGCGTGCCGTCGGGCTCCAAGTGGGTCCAGCCTTCCATCTTCTGGCGCTCGGCATAGGCGCGCACGCGTCCAGCCGCGTGCTCGAGCGCCTCGCGTTGCGGGGCGGGAATCGCCTCCCAGGCCTGTCGCAGGCGGGTCAGCGAGATCTCCAGATCGGCCGGCGAGTCAGCCAACCAGTCATCGAATCGCTGGGTGTAATCGACCAGGGCCGCATCCCCACGCGCACGGATCTCGCCAATGACCTCCTGGACGACCTGATTGACGGCGGCATCCGAGACCGATTCCCAGGCCAGCAACGCATCGAGTTGCCGGCCGAAATCTTTGTCTGCAGTCGACAGTTTGCGTATATCAGCCATTGCGGGACACCTGGATCATCCAGCCCAAAGAAAAAACGTCATAGGACGGGGCGTTTTGAGCATAACCTCCAATCGACTCGCGATGCAGCTGGCCGACGTCCTGCACAGCTTCGCGTCGCTGGTATTTCTGGTTGGCTGGGGCCTAATCATCGTGGACCGCCCCGCGCAGCGCGGCGACCAGCGCCAGTATGCTGGCATGCTTCATCTTCCATGACGCCTTGTTGACCACCAGGCGCGCACTGATGTCGTGCATGTGCTCGAGCGGCACGAGACCGTTGGCCCGCAGCGTATTCCCCGATTCGACCAGGTCGACGATGACCTCAGACAAGCCAACCAGCGGGGCAAGCTCCATTGAGCCATAGAGTTTGATGACCTCCACCTGCTGGCCACGATTGGCGAAGAAGGCACGCGCCGAGTTCACATACTTGGTGGCGATGCGCAGCCGCCGCGCACTAATGTCGGCCTCGGGGCGACCGGCGACCATCATCCGGCAGCGGGCGATCCCTAGGTCGAGCGGTTCATACAGACCCTCGCCGCCGTGCTCCATCAATACATCCTTGCCGGCGACCCCGAGGTCCGCCGCACCCCATTGGACATAGGTCGGCACATCGGTGGCGCGTACCAGAACGAACTTCACCAGCGGGTGGGTGGTAGCGAGGATGAGTTTACGGCTGGTGTCGGGATCGTCCAGCGGCTCCACACCGGCCTGCCTCAGCAACGGCAGTGTGTCTGTGAAGATGCGTCCTTTCGAGAGCGCAATCGTCAGCGGTGTCGCAATCTCAACCGTCATGCCGAGCCTCTCACCCCGGTACCCGGCGAATCTGCGCGCCAAGGCCGGCAAACTTGTCCTCGATATTCTGATAACCGCGGTCGACGTGGTAGATGCGATCGACGAGCGTTTCGCCGTCGGCGACCAACCCTGCCAGCACCAGGCTCGCCGAGGCGCGCAGGTCGGTGGCCATCACCGGCGCCCCGGTCAGCCGCGGGATGCCGCTGCAGATCGCGGTGTTGCCCTCCACATTGATCCTGGCGCCCATCCGCTGCAGCTCCTGCACGTGCATAAAGCGATTTTCGAACACCGTTTCCGTAATGGTGCCAACGCCCTCGGCAACACTGTTCATCGCGGTGAACTGGGCCTGCATGTCCGTCGGGAAGGCTGGATAGGGGGCCGTATGGACGTTCACCGCGCGCGGTCGCTGGCCGCGCATATCC
>JASFJQ010000210.1:0-4834 GCA_050121305.1 Chromatiaceae bacterium | reverse complement strand
GAAGATGCCCAAGGCCGACAAGGAGCGATTGATCCGCGGATTGGCGCAGGCCCTCCGCTACGCAGAGGACTACATCTTCGCCCCGGACATGGGTACCGACGAGGAATGCATGGCCTGGGTAAAGGACGAGATCGGCCGCGTCGTGGCGTTGCCACGCGAGGTGGGTGGCATCCCGCTGGACGAGATCGGCGCCACCGGCTTTGGTCTCGGCCATGTCGCCGATGTGGCCCAGACCTATGCCGGCGTGTCGCTCGATGGCGCGCGCGTGGTCGTCCAGGGGTTTGGCGCGGTCGGCAGCCATGCGGCGCGCTTTCTCAGCGAACGCGGTGCGCGGTTGGTCGGCGCCGCCGATTCGCAGGGAACGATACACAACCCGGACGGGCTGGACGTCGAGGCCCTGATCGCACTGAAGCAGTCAGGCCGCAGCGTGGTCGATTATGCGGACGGCGAACGCCTGGGCTGTGACGCGGCGGTCGCTATCGACTGCGATGTCTGGATCCCGGCCGCCCGCCCGGACGTGATCGATGCGGACAATGTCGGTCAGCTCAAGGCGAAGCTCGTCATCGAGGGGGCCAATATCCCGATCACCCGCGAGGCAGAGCGTATGTTGCACGACCGGGAGGTGCTCTGTGTGCCGGATTTCATCGCCAACGCCGGTGGCGTCATCTGTGCCGCGATGGAGTACCAGGGGGCGACAGAGACGGCCGTGCTGCAGACGATTCAGGACAAATTGCGTCGCAATACGCAGATGGTGCTGGAGGATGCGCGCGAACGCGGCCTCCTGCCGCGCGACGCCGCACAGGCCATGGCCGAGGCGCGCGTGCGCAAGGCGATGGGCCTGCGGCGCTACAGTCTGTTCTCCACCGCGCCCGGCTGGGTCTGAGGGCAGGACATGTACCGGATACGGTTTCACGGGCGTGGCGGCCAGGGTATGAAGACTGCAAGCCGTATCCTCGGTTCGGCGCTGTTCGCCGAGGGTTTCGAGGTGCAAGATGCCCCGCGCTATGGCGCCGAGCGCCGCGGTGCACCGATCTTTGCCTATGTCCGTGCGGATCGCAGGCCGATCAATGAACGCGGCATCATCCGCCGGCCGGACCTGGTCGTGGTGGCCGACGACACCCTGGTCCCGGTCCCGGCGGCCGGTGTGCTGACCGGCCTCGACGCAGACAGCGTGCTGCTGATCCACAGTCACGAATCCGCTGAGACCTGGCGCAGGCGCCTGAACACGCCGGCGCGTGTGCTCGTCCTGCCGCTGATCGAACAATCGGCGGACCGCGCCGACCTGCCATACGTCGGTGCCGTCTGTGCGGGTGCGTCGGCCTGCCTGCTGGGCGTGATCTCAGAGGACGCCCTGGCGAAGGCACTGCGCGACGAGCTGGGTCCGCTCGGCGAGGCCGTGGTGCAGGGCAATCTGGACCGGGCGCTGGCGGCCTACCGGCAGATGCTCGAGGCCCGCGGCAAGGTGACCGAGGGGAGGGAGGCCGACGCGGCCGACTACAGGCCGCCGGCATGGATCAGCCTGCCGTTCGAGGATGCCAAGGTCTCCGCGCCGGTGATCCACGGCGGTCTCACCAGCGTGGCCGTGAAGACCGGATCGTGGCGCACGCTGCGCCCGGTGATCGACTACGATCGCTGCAGCCGGTGCTGGTGGGTCTGCAGCAGCCTGTGCCCGGATGGTGCGATCCAGGTCGATGAGGGACGGCCGACGATCGACTACGACCATTGCAAGGGCTGCCTGGTCTGTGTTGCCGTCTGTCCGCCGCATGCGATCGAGGCACAGCCAGAGCATGCCGCGGCATCCCCGGAGACGCCCGAGTGAGCCGCGTGCTGCTGACCGGCAACGGTGCCGCGGCCTGGGGGGCGCGCCTCGCGCGTGTCGATTATGTACCGGCGTTTCCGATTACGCCGCAGACCGAGATCATCGAGTCTCTGGCGGCCTGGATCGACGGCGGCGAGATGCGCGGACGGCTGGTGACACTGGAGTCCGAGCACTCGATGCTGACCGCCGCGGGCGCGGCCGCGGCCACCGGGGTACGCGTGTTCAGCGCGACCTCGAGCCAGGGGCTGCTGTATGCGATGGAGATGCTGTACACGGTGGCGGGTTGGCGCACGCCGTTCGTGCTGGTCAATGTCTCTCGCGGCCTGTCTGCACCCATCACGCTCGAGCCCGATCACAACGACGTGCTGGCCGCGCGCGACAGCGGTTTCCTGCAGATCCACTGCGCCGATTGCCAGGAGGTGCTCGACAGCGTGTTGATCGCCTATCGACTCGCCGAGGACAGCCGCGTGCGTCAACCGGTGCTGGTCAATCTCGACGGCTTCTACCTGTCGTTCACGCGCGAACCCGTGGCCGTCCCGGGGCCAGACGAGGTCGACGGTTTTCTTCCGGCGTTCGATGCCGAGTCCATTGCATTTCGCGCGAGTGCACCGGAGAGCCAGGCGGTGGCGGTACTGGGCGGCGGCCCTTATTCCTATTTCCGTTACGAGACCCATCTGGCCCTGCTCAATGGCCTGGCCGTCTATGACGAGGTCGCCGCCGACTTCGCCGAGCGGTTCGGCCGGGTCCACCCGGCGGTCGAGGCCTATCGCTGCGACGATGCCGAGATCGTGTTGCTGATGATGGGCTCGTTCGCCACCAAGGCGCGCGCCGCGGTGGACAACCTGCGAGACGCGGGTCAACGCGTCGGCCTGCTGCGGCCACGCCTGCTGCGGCCGTTCCCGACGCAGTCCCTGATCGCTCATCTGGTCGGTAAGCGGGGTGTCGCGGTCATCGATCAGAATATCTCGATGGGCAAGGGCGGCATCCTGCATGCCGAGGTCGCGTCGGTCCTCTACGGTCACAAGGATGCGCCGATATTGGTCAGCTTCGTCGGCGGGCTCGGCGGGCGCGACATCGCACCGGAGGAATTCTTCGAGATGGTCAAAGTGGTCGCCGCCGCGGCGCAGCGGGGTGAGGCGCCGCCGCCAAGACTGCTGTATACGGAGGACGAGCTGCGCGAGATACGCAAGCTGCAGACGCTGGCACATGTCGAACGCACGAGCCTGGGGGAGGGGTAATGAGCGACGTCGAGACCCGCTTCCACCGATTCAAGGATCTGCCCTCGACCCAACTGCTGGGTACCGGCACGCCGATGTGCGCCGGCTGCGGCGGCCTGCAGGCACTGCACGAGATCTACGACGTGCTGGGCGAGAAGACCGTGTTCCTGAACGCTGCCGGCTGCATGACCCTGTTGTCGGTCTACCCGTTCACGCCGTTCCGCGGTTCCTGGCTGTATACCGCGATGGCCTCGGCACCGGCCGGTGCCCAGGGTGTGCGCGATGCACTGGACATCCTGCTCGAGCAGGATCGCATGCCACCCGAGGAAGATCTGCGCGTGGTGGTGCTGACCGGTGACGGCGCGGCCTACGGCATGGGTCTGTCGGCCACCTCGGGCGCGATCGAGCGCGGGTTGGACTTCCTCTACATCGTCTATGACAACGAGGGCTACGGCAACACGGGGCAGCAGTATTCGGGGGCGACACCGCATGCCGCGCGCACCGCGACCAGCCGGTTGGGCGGCGGCTTTCGCGGCGACAAAAAGGACCTGTTCGATATCTGGGTCGCCCACCGACCGGCCTATGCGGCGACGGTGATCGGTGCCGAGCCGCTGGATCTGGCGCGCAAGGTGGAGCGGGCGATGGCGATAAAGGGGCCTAAGCTGATCCTCGCGCTCGCACCCTGTCCGACCGGCTGGGATTTCGATCCGAAGCTGACCGTCGACATCGGGCGGCTCGCGGTCCGCACCGGCCTCTGGCCGCTGAAGGAGTATGTCGACGGCAGGGTCGTACATACCAAGACGCCGCATCCGCGCAGGCCGGTCGAGGAATACCTCGAGCTGCAGGGGCGCTTCGCGCATCTGTTCGAGCCACAGCCCAACATGGAAGAAATGTCCCGGATGCAGGCGAAGATCGATGGATATTGGGCGGATGTGGATAGTTGAAAAGCCTGAGACATGGGTGATCTGAACCGCAGTTACTGCCATCGGGGTGGTGAGCCGCCGCTGCTGGGTGCCACCATTCCGGAACACTTCGCCCGGGTGGTCGCCGTGCACGGTGACCGCGAGGCGGTGGCCTCGCTGCCGCAGCAACGCCGCCTGACCTACCGGGAGCTGGCCGCGGCGGTCGATTGCGTGGCGGCGGGCCTGCTCGCGACCGGTTTCGCGCGCGGCGACCGGGTCGGCATCTGGTCTACCAACAACATCGAGTGGCTGCTGCTGCAGCTGGCCACAGCGCGTATCGGGGTGGTGCTGGTCAACATCAATCCTGCCTACCGGCCGCGCGAACTCGCCTATGCCTTGCAGCGCTCCGAGGTGCAGGGGCTGTTCCTCATCCCGCGCTTCCGCAGCAGCGATTACGTGGCCATGCTGCTGGAACTGGTGCCGGAGTTGGCCAGTTGCACGCCGGATCATCTGCACAATGGCACGCTGCCGCAGCTGCGTCGGGTCGTACTGTACGACCCGCAGGCACCGGAGCAGACCGCGCGGCCATACGCCGGCTTCATGACCTGGCAGGACCTGCTGGCTGCGGGCGCGAACGTCGACATGCGGCGGCTGGATGAGGCCGGTGCAATGCTGGACCGAGACGACCCGATCAACATCCAGTACACCTCGGGGACCACCGGCTTTCCGAAGGCCGTCGTGCTGACCCACCACAATATCCTCAACAATGCCTGGTTCTCCGCGCTGGCCATGCACTTCGGACCGGACGACCGGCTGGCTGTGCCGGTACCCTTCTATCATTGCTTCGGAATGGTGCTGGCCAATCTGTTGTGTTTGTCGGTCGGTGCCTGTCTGGT
>JASFJQ010000209.1:0-4839 GCA_050121305.1 Chromatiaceae bacterium | reverse complement strand
TGCATACTCAGGCATCAGCGGCTACATGGAGTCCGTCAACAACGGCGATGGCACCTTTACGCAGACCTTGTACTACCACGAGTCTGCCCGGTAGAAAGTATCCCTACTGCAAGAGCGCCACGGCGTACCATTCTCCTGTTGTTTTTGGTTGCGTAGTGGCGACTAGTCCGCCGTTCCGGACCGCGTTATGTTTTGTTATGTACCGCTTGGCGGGCTGGCGGCTCGCTAAATCCATCACGCACGTCAATGAATCGATCAATGACGTTGTCAAACTCGATTGATACCATTTCGGCATCCAACGGAAACGGACGACGATTATGCTGCGGAGCCTTGGGAGAGTGTCGTTTTCTCTGCGATTTCGACGATGGATCTGCGTGTGCATGCACAAGAAACAGATGGACGCGCGACTGACGGTGTTCAGACGCTCACTGGTGTTTGGCCGTTTGGTGTGCTGGTGCGACCGATCGGATACCCCTCAGTAGCACGTTGTCACAGTCACTACACATCTTCGTGAACCTGTGTATGCAGGCTAGTCCCGACTGTAGCTTTGGGCCGCCGACGTGGCGATCACCCAAATCGGCGATCGATGCCGGGTCACAAAACAATGCCGGCGGCGTTGGTGTTGCTATCGCCCAACTTTGGCCCGCGGCGCAATGACCAAGCAGGAATGTCGCATCCCGCAGGATCTGCACATCCATACGGTATTCTCCGAGCAGGACAGTTCGGTGGTCCAGGAGCAGACGCCGGAATTGATCGCACATGTCGGTCATGCACGGACCATGGGTATCAGCGATCACTTCGAGCACTTCGCCGATCATGCCTACGACCGGTATGTCGATCGGCTGCGGGGCCTCGATCTACGGGTCGGTACCGAGGTCGACGGGGCTGCCTCGGTGGGCTTCGCTGCCGAGCTGGATTTTGACTATTACATCTACCACTGTCGCGACCGCACCGAGGACTACCGCGCGATCGAGCGCCTGCTCGCGACCGAGCGGCCGGTGATCATCGCCCATCCACATGTATTTCAGACCGACCTGGAACGGATCCCGACCGACTGTCTCGTCGAGCTCAACAACCGTTACATCTGGCGCTGTGACTGGGCGTCCTTCTACGGGCCCTTTCGCGAGCGTTTCCGATTCGTGATGAGTTCGGACGCCCACCAGCCGAACTGGTTGAACCAGAATGTCGCCCGCCACGTGCAGGAGGCGCTTGCAGTTCGCGAGACACTGCTGTTTGCCTAAGACAGAACCCAATCACGGAAGATGGTGAGACGACCGGGCCGGGTCACGCGTCGGGAGTCTTTTCCTTGTGGCGGAACGCCCCTCTGACGACCCCTTCCGTCAGCGTGGGCACGTGTTGTTTTACCTTCGCCTACAACTCTTCGATACTACCCGAGGCATTTCGTCGACTGAATCAGCGCGTTTTATGACCAGGCTCAAATCATTCGATTATTGGAGCCTGTCCAGCGCAGGGGGCAGGACGTATGTTCATACCTCAGGTGACCGGGGCTGGGGGAGAGGTTGTCGTTCGCCCATGGGTCATCAAGTGAGTATCTGCGAATATGCTTAATGGATAAATACAGGGAGAAACAATCATGAGCACAGACAAGGCCAAGATCATTGCGATGGCTGCCATCTTGATGGCCGGAGGATCCACGGGCGCAAGTGCGGCAGACGATATCGGCAAGAGAGAGTATGACAACAACTGTGCCGTATGCCACGGCGCAATGGGTAAGGGTGACGGTCCATACGCGGGTATTATCGATACGCGCGTCCCCGACATCACGGTACTGCAAAAGGCCAACAATGGAGTGTTCCCATTCGACCGCGTCTACCAGGCGATAGACGGACGGATCGAGCTCAAGGCCCACGGGTCACGCGATATGCCGATTTGGGGAAATGAGTACAACGCGAAAGCAGCAGAGTATTACTCGGATTATCTCCAACCTTACAACGCGGAAGGGTTCGTGCGCGGGAGGGTCCTTGCGCTCGTCAACCACATCTACCTACTGCAGCAGAAATAGTAGCCGTGTCTCGAATCGGCAACGGACACTGGCTTGGCTGGCGTCCGTTGCCGCTTGAACCTGAGCCAGATCCCTCAGCCCGAACCCGAGCCCGCTTATCTCACAGATTACCTACTGCGCGGCCCGATTCGCGTGCTGTGACGGGTGGCCGTCCGATGCCATCCCTCGCATCGGCCCTTCGGGCGTACCGCGTGCGACCCGTTTCGCTACTGGCGAAACGGTCTCATTCATCCGTGATGCCGGTGACAGATGCGGGCTAGCCGCGGATCATACAGGCAGGTTCACGATGTCTTGCTTTCACGCTGCGTTGGCTTGGGTCTCGCTCACCCTGTTATCCTCCCTGGCGGCGGCAGGTGGCGCTGAGAATACGGACCAGGCAGCCGTTCACAATTGTGCAAACTCGATCATTAGCGTCCTGGCTGAATCGCCAATAGACCATGGTGAGATCTGTGCGGGTGCGGAAGATGCTTTAGCGTTCTTTGGCCGACTCCCAGTAAAGTCGATCGATTCAGTTGTCGTCGAGATCGTGCCATCTCTCCCAGACGAAGTCGGCGAGACCGCAGTGGGTTGCTACCTCGAAGACGACGCGCGAGTTCTGGTTCTCGAATTCACCGAGTTTGCTAAACACGAAACATGGTTCAAGATACCGATCGACCGGTCCATGTACCGTAGTCTCGTAACACATGAAGTCGCACACGCAGTCGCCGCGTGCAATATGGCAGGGCCCGAGTCCCCAATCCAGGCTAAAGAGTACATTGCGTATGTAGCGATGTTCGCGATGATGGATCAGAGATTGCGCGGGCAAATTATGGACGCGAACCCCTGCAAGGCATTTGACCGCGAGTCGAAAATCAACGCGACCATCTATCTCTGCGATCCTATGCGCTTCGCGGTCAGGGCCTATCGGCATTACCTTGAGGCCGAGAACGGCGACGAATTTCTACTCAAGATTTTGTCGGGCGAGGCCTTGGCCCGCTAGCCTGCATAGCTCACCCCGGTACCTCGGACCAGAAAATTTCGTCATATGGTCCTGGTTTTCATGCGGCTGGGCTGACGGAGGCCGGCGTGGCCACTCCGGTGTCAGATCTTTTTACAGTGACAAAGGTAGGTTTCGCCTTTATTCGCGATTCGCGACCGTCCGGGTAAGACTAACGTTCGCCAGGACTCGACAATCTCTATGCCAAGGGGGGGTAAGGCGCCGGCCGATACCTTTTGCTGTCAGCATGCTTTACATAATGGTTCTGAGGCCTGAAGCCGAGTACGGGGGACGCCCGCTTATAAGGACTTCGATGCCGCTTTCTGGACCCACCGGCGACACTGTTCCTGATCTGGCGCAAGAAAATCGGCCCTGTGTCGCCCGCGCAGATGCCGAATGCCAAGCACGGCACAGGATATGCTTCGAACTGAGCGAGGCAGACTTGCCTCACGACTCGCAGTAATGTTGGAGGAGTCGACCGTGAATAGCGTCATCAAGTCGCTTCTGAAGAAGTTGGGCAAACCACATCTCGTGGAATTCGACTACCGCGACACGACCGGTACGCACCATGGGCGCTGCTATGTCCGCGGACTGTTCGCCGGTGAGCAACAGGTCAAGCGCATGATGCGCAGTTTCGGCTATCGCAACATCCGGATCGCGTGAGCGCCTTGGGCCGCGCGGTAGATCATCGGTAGATCTTGACGACGACCGGTTATTGATTCGTTTTATTGGGCCGGCCCATTTCCCCCATGGCCGCCGGCACCTCTACCGATTGAATCACTGCGCCATCGACACCGCGAAGTTCGAGGAAGACACTCAGGCCAGCCGAATCGCGTTCAGCGCGCAGCAGGCCGAAGTGGTCAACGCGGACGTTGTTGTCGTGCACCCTGAACAGGTTCGTCTCGTCCTTTCCCGCGCCGGCCGAGTTCAGCCCGCTCGCTGTCACCTCGTACAGCGCCCCCGCACCCGGGAGTTCGATGCGCGATATCTCGCCGAGGTGGCGGTCACCGCTCAACAAGATCACCCGGCCCCCATTGGCCCCCTTGATCGCCTCGAACAGACGCTGTCGCTCGCGCGGGAAGTTTGCCCATTTCTCAAAGCAGTGCGCATCCGGGATCACCTGGATGCTGGATACCAGGATGCGAAGGTCGGCGGGTTCGGCCAGCCGTTCCTCCAACCATGCCCATTGCCCTTCGGCGAGCACGGTGGCCTGCGGGTCGTCGTTCGGCACGATCTTCGACCGCGGACAGGCCACATCGGTATCGCCGTAGATCAGCGGGCTGCGAAAGCTCCGGGTGTCGAGCAGCATGACCTGCACGCGCCCGGCCGGTGTGTCCAACACCTTGGCATCATAGATGCCCGGGCGATGATGCAGTGGCGAGTCAGCCGGGACGTCAAAGAAATCCATAAAGGCCGCCTTGGCGGCCAGCCTGAAGGGGTACTCGCGCCCCGCGTTGTTCGCGCCATAGTCGTGGTCGTCCCAGGTCGCCAGCAGCGGCACCTGTGCACGTAGGCGCTGGAAACCCGGGTCGGCATCCAGTTCCTTGTAGGCGTCGCTGATACGTTGCGGCTCGGCGCGACGGCGATAGGGGCCTTTGTCGGTGTAGACGTTATCGCCGAGGAAGATGAACAGATCCGGGTCGGTCGACAAGATGCCATCCCAGATAGGCTGAGGCTGCCACTGGCGCAGGCAGGACCCAAACGCCACATCGAATCCTGCGGCCTCGGCACCCTCGTCGGGCGCCATCGCCCCAAGTACGACGAACAACAATACCGGGAGTACACCTAGATCTGTGCGCACTGCATGAGCCTCTCGGAAACATTGAGTTGAGGCCCTAGT
>JASFJQ010000208.1:0-4844 GCA_050121305.1 Chromatiaceae bacterium | reverse complement strand
GCACAGGTCGATGACAGCGTGCGACGGTTGATCGACGACATGTTCGAGACCATGTATGCCGCACCCGGAATCGGTCTGGCTGCGGTGCAGGTCAACGATCTGCGCCGTGTGATCGTGGTCGACACCTCGGAAGACCGCAGTCAGGCGCTGGCGCTGGTCAACCCGGAGATTATTGCGAAACAGGGTGAAGAGTCGATGGATGAGGGTTGTCTGTCGGTGCCCGGTGTCTACGAGACCGTGCAACGCGCCGAGCAGATTCGCGTTCGTGCCCTCGATCGCGATGGCAACGCGATCGAAAGGGACGTTGATGGTCTGCTGGCGGTCTGCATACAGCACGAAATCGATCACCTCGATGGCAAGTTGTTCGTCGACTATCTATCCAACCTGAAACGCCAGCGAATCCGCAAAAAGCTGGAGAAAGACGCACGTCAGGGGGGCGACAAGACGCAGCGACGGCGGGCGATCTGAGCCGGCAATGCGGCCCCGCGCCAACGCAGACGTCGCATCGATCCCACTGAAAATAGGCTTCTCCTTCCGTTAGACTACGGCCTTTTGCCGAGCCTTGCCAAGGTGGGCGGTTTTCCGTTCTGCGAACAAGCCTAGGTGGCGTTTCGCCATCACACTGAGACTCGTGTCCCATTCCAGGGCCTCCCAAATGATTGAACCTAATCGCATAATCTTTGCCGGCACCCCGGAGTTCTCAGTGCCCCCGCTACGTGCGCTGCTCGCTTCGCCGCATCGGCTGGTCGCGGTCTACACCCAGCCCGACCGCCCCGCTGGACGCGGGCGCAAGCTCAGTCCGAGCCCGGTGAAAGAGGTGGCACTCGATGCCGGGATCCCGGTTTACCAACCTTCCAATTTCAAGGACGCAGCGGACATCGCGGCGCTGGAGTCACTTCAGGCCGACCTGATGGTCGTGGTTGCGTACGGCCTGTTGCTGCCCAAGCGGGTCCTTGATGCCCCGCGTCTGGGTTGCGTGAACATCCATGCCTCGGTCCTGCCGCGCTGGCGCGGTGCGGCGCCGATCCAGCGGGCGGTGCTGGCCGGAGACACTACCTCCGGCGTCACCATCATGCAGATGGAAGAGGGGCTCGACACCGGGCCGATGTACCTGACGGAACACCTGTCGCTGGGCGCCGAGGAGACCGGCGGCAGCCTGCATGATCGTCTCTCCGAGCTCGGTGCGGAGGCGCTGATGAAGGCCTTGCCCGGGATCCTCGACGGATCGCTTGTAGCGCAGCCCCAGGACGATGCCCAATCCTGTTATGCCCGAAAACTCGAAAAGTCGGAGGCATGGATCGACTGGAGACACTCGGCTGTGGAGATTGAACGTCAAGTGCGGGCATTCAATCCCTGGCCAGTGGCGCAGACACGGTTCGAGCACGCGAATCTGCGGATTTGGCGTGCGCACGCGATCGGCGGGGTGAGCGGCACGCCTGGACTGGTAATGAATGCGACGCGCAACGGTATCGATGTCGCCACAGGCGACGGCCTGCTGCGGGTAACCGAGCTGCAGTTGCCAGGCAAACGCGCGATGCGGGCGCAAGATTTCATCAACGCCAACGAGATCCAAGGCACAGTGCTTGGCTGATCCACGCATGACAGCGGTCGCCAATGTGTTGGACGTGCTGGACGGTCGCTCGCTCGATCGTGTCCTTGCGGCGGCGCCGCCTTCGCTTGACGAGCGCGATCGCGCGTTGGCCGCCGAACTCAGTTTCGGCGTTTGTCGGTGGTACCGGCGGTTGGATGCGCTGGTCGCCCAGTTGCTCCGGAAGCCCCTGAAAAACAGGGATCGCGACCTGCAGGTGCTGCTGTTGGTTGGCGCCTACCAGCTGCTGTACAGCCGTATGCCACCGCACGCGGCCATATCTACCGCCGTCGAGGCCAGTCGTCGTCTTGGCAAGGCATGGGCCAGCAAGCTGATCAACGGCGTACTGCGCCGGCTGCAGCGCGACCATGAGGGGCTGGCCGCCGCCGTCGATCGCAATGAGGCGATACGCTACGCCTTGCCGGATTGGCTGTATGACGCGATCTGCACGGCCTGGCCCGAGCAGCGCAGCGCGATACTCCCGGCCTTGCAGGCGAGGCCTCCGATGGTCCTGCGGGTCGACCTCAGTCAGACCACCCGCGGCGACTATCTGCGGCAACTGGTGGCGACGGGTGTCGCCGCGCGACCGCATCCGTCGGTGCCCACCGCCCTGGTGCTCGATATACCGCTGGCCGTCGAACGCCTGCCGGGGTTCGCACAGGGCCTGGTCTCTGTGCAGGATGCCGGTGCGCAGCTGGCGGGCGCCTACCTGGATCCCCGACCCGGGCAGCGCGTGCTCGATGCCTGTGCGGCGCCGGGCGGAAAGACCCTGGACATCCTTCAGCGCGCAGCCGATCTGCAGGTCACGGCCGTGGATAGGGACGGCGAGCGCCTGAGTCGGGTCGATGAGAATCTGCGCCGCGCGGGTCATCAGGCGGCGCTCTACGTCGGCGATGCGGCCAGGCCCCAGGACGCCGAGTGGGGCCGGGAGCGCTATCAGCGAATCCTGCTGGACGTGCCATGCTCGGCAACCGGGGTACTGCGCCGCCACCCGGATATCCGGCTGCTGCGGCGGCAGCTGGATATCGTCGGGCTGGTTGAGCGTCAGGCGGCGATCCTGGCGGCGTTATGGCCTCTGCTGCTGCCCGGCGGTCGGCTGTTGTATGTCACCTGCTCGCTGCTGCCGGCCGAGAACGCGCTACAGGTGGATGCCTTCCTTGAACGGCATCAGGACGCGGCGGCGGTAGAACTGCCAGCGATTCCCGGAATGCGCAGTGGCAGGGGTGTACAGTTGCTGCCAGGTATCGATGACACGGACGGCTTTTTCTACGCCGCGTTGGAAAAACGGGTGACGGTTTGAGTATTCGCTATGCGGCGCGGAGCCTGGCCTTGGTGGTGGGCCTGTGCGCCTCGTTCGCACTGACTGCGGCGGGTGTGGAATTCCGCACGGTCGCGCTGACCCTCGGCGAAGACGGTCGAATCCTGCTCGATGCCGACATCGGCTACGATCTCAATGAGACGGTGTCCGAGGCGCTGGAAAACGGCGTCCCGTTGACCTTCGAGACCCATGTGCAGATGCGCCGTGCGGATGCGTGGATCTGGGAGGCCGATGTCGTCGAACACCGCCTGCGCACTGTCTTGCGCTACCGCCCGTTGTCCGGACTGTACGAATTGCGCAATCTGCGGGGCGACGAGCAGCTGGCATTCGCGACCCGGGACGCCGCCCTGCGCGCGCTCGGCAAGATTATCGCGATGCCGATTGTCGAGCGTCGAGACCTGGATCTGGATGAGGAATATCTGGTGAAGATCGACGTACGGCTGGATGTGGAGGCCCTGCCCTTGCCGATGCGCCCCATGGCCTACATAAAGCGCGACTGGTCGATCGCCAGCGAGGAGCCCTGGGAGTGGCGGTTGCGCCCATGAGCAAGCAGCGTTTCGACGCGCTTGCCGCCGGCATGCTGTTCGTGCTCTTGCTGGCATCGCTGCACATGATCAGCGCCGCGGTGCAACGCTCAGAGGAGGTCGGGCCGTGGTTTATGCCGCTGTTGCTGTTCACAGTGGTTGGCCTGCTGCTGCTGTTTGGCCTGGTCGGATGGAACCTCTGGCGCCTGCTACGGGACTATCGTCGGCGTGTAGCCGGTTCCCGACTCAGTGCGCGACTTTCGGCACTGTTTCTGGTGGTCGCGCTGGTCCCGGTCAGCGTGGTCTACTTTTACTCCATCCGGTTTCTGTCCAGCGGCATAGACAGCTGGTTCGATCTGCAGGTCGACAGTGCCATGGAGGATGCGCTCACGCTCAGCAAAGTGTCGCTGGATCTGCACAAACGCGAACGCCTTAAACTGTCCGAGAATCTGCTGGCTGCGATCGAGGATACATCGCAGACCGCGATCGCGCTCAGCGTCAATGAATTTCGTTCCGCGGTGGGGGCCACCGAGCTGACCCTGTTCAGCATCCAGGGCAAAGTCCTGGCGCTGAGCCACGCCAACCCGGACATCCTGCTGCCGACCCCGCCAGACAGTGGCATGGTGCAGCAGGTGGTCTCGGGCGAGGACTATGTCGGTGTCTCAACCGGCCCGGATGGCGGCCTGATGGTGCGTTGCCTGGTATTGGACAAGGCCCAACGCGGCATGGTGCTACAGGCGTTGTATCCGGTGCCTGAGTTGCTAAGCGATCTGAGCAGCAATGTACAAGACGCCTACGAGGCCTATCGCACGCGCGCCTACATGCGTTCGCAGATCAAATTCAGCTTCGCACTGAGTCTTTCGCTGGTGCTGGTATTGGGTCTGTTCGCTGCTGCCTGGGCTGCGGTGTTCACGGCACGTCGGCTTGTCCAACCCATCAGTGACATCGCCGAGGGCACACGGGCGGTCGCCGAGGGCGATTACGACAAGCAGCTGCCGCTGCCACGGGTCGAGGATGAGCTGGGGTATCTAGTGTCGTCGTTCAATGCGATGACAAGGCGAATCGCGCGCGCACGCAAAGAACTCGAAGACAGTCGGCACAAATTGCAGACGCAGCACAACTACCTCGAGACGGTGCTGGCCGGCTTATCGACCGGTGTCATGGCACTGGATTCCGAGGGTCGAATCCAGACCGCCAATCGTGCCGCTGACCAGATTCTCGACCTGACCTTGGCGCGGCTGGAGGGTGAGCCATTGACGGCGCTGGGCGAGCGCAGCGAGGCCCTGCAGCCCTTTGTCGACCGGCTCGGCGAGGGCTTCGCCAGCAATGCACGCGAGGGCCGCTTCGAGATCACCCTGTATCGCGGCAGCGGCCGGCAGGTCCTGTTGTGCCGTCATTCGCAGCTGGAGACCGA
>JASFJQ010000207.1:0-4847 GCA_050121305.1 Chromatiaceae bacterium | reverse complement strand
CGGCGACCGTCAAGCGGGACCTGGTCCTGCTCGGCCACATCTTCGAGTTCGCGCGCAAGGAATGGGGCATCTACGTTCACAACCCGGTGCGCGACATCAAGCTGCCGCCCGGTGGACGTCCGGCAATGGCTGCAGTCGAGTCGTCGGGTTCCCACCTCAAAGCCAGGAAAATATGCCGTCCTTACAAATCCCTCGATGGAGACAGCCATTGTCTTCATCTTCCATCAGTCGCCTCGATTCCTGTGACCGTAGAAGCCCACACCAATTTCGTGTTTGACGAGGACAGTTGGAGGTAGGTTCACATCGCGACGAGCTCTGCACTATCAGCCACTCCCAAGCGCGATGGGATCGGAAATGCCGACTGCCTAAAGTCTAGCTGCGGCTACGAACACCGGCGGGCCCGCGCATTGGCTGGGCACGGAACCTGCAGCGTTTCCGAAGGCAACTCGCCGTAAAGGGCTTTATAACGCTGCGCGAATCGCCCCAGGTGATTGATGCCGCAACCGGTGGCGACATCGGCAATCGTGAATTCCGAGCCCCGCGATGCAATCAAGTTTCGTCGTGCCTTGGCAAGGCGGGCCAGGTCGACGTAACGTTTTGGCGTGACGCCATACAGACGCAAAAAGCTTCGCTCGAGCGATTTAAACGTCGTCCCCAGTTCCGTGCACATCAGACCAATCCGCAGCGTGCTATCAATGTTTGCATCGATGTATCCAACTGCTTCCCTGGCCAATCGTGTCTGGCGTTCGAGGCTGTTCGGGATTCGCTGCGGTTGCACGCTTTGCAGGATCGCGCAGAAATCATCGAGCATGCCTGCGTAAAGCTGGCCAATGTAGGCGTCAACATCGGCGACCAGCGCGGCTTTGGCGCTGTCGATCTCTAGCAGGGCTTGGACGGCCAGATTGAGATGTTGCCCGAGTTGCCACCGGTGATGCTGCGCGACCGGAATACAGCGGGTGTGAACATTTGGTGGTTCCACGCCAAAACGCTCGATATCAGTCCTGTCGACCTGGATGGCCAGCCACTCCGAGCGCGGTGCCATTCGGTAATCGATTTCTGATCCCTCGTCAAACCACACCAGCGTCGATCCGTCTACCGATTCGCCATTGAGCATTGCATGGGTGTCGCTTTTCAGGGCAAAACCCAAAGTCAGCTGTTGTGTGGGCATGGTCCCGCGAGCATGGAGCGGCAGATTGTATCGCCCAAAGTCGAGCTGCATATCGCGATACTCAGAACGCAGCAGCAGGCCGCGAAAGCGCCCTGATGACAACTGAACGTGTTCCAAATGGCTCCCTTTGACCGACTCTTCGATGCCTGCGGGATCGAACGAATCGAGGGATCGCACTGCAATAGTCGGAGCCGGTTGCGCGAATATCATGATTGCCTAATTCAAGATGAAGATAGACGAGTGTTGACGACCCCAGCCACACTCAGTGCCTCGGGCAACGCAAATTCCCTCGCATAGCAACTGCTAATGCAACGTCTCGGCCACTGATGGGTATGTTAGCGGGCTGCGCGCTGGACTGCCAACAGCCCTACTATGTATGTGGCTCGAATTATCCGATTCAGACACGATATTCGCGGTTGATGTTTCAAGATCTGTGATTGCCTGAAACTGGAACGCAATCAGAATACCCCCACGCGACGTCACGAGGCACATGCGCTGGCCGCCGACATGACGCTTGTCGACGTTCTGATCCGCGCTGCCCGCTCTCACAAAATACGTCGTGCATCCTTGAGCAACTGAAGCAGCTGCTCCTCACGCACCGGCGACGATACGAAACCGAAACGGCGGTAGAACGCATCGGCATCGGCGTCGATCGAGTGCGTCAACAGTGCGCGAATGCCGGCTTGCCCGGCAATCAACAGCGTGCGCCGAATGGCATCCAGCAGCATTCCGACGCCGATGCCCTGACCTTGATAAGCGCGATCAAACCCCATGCCCTTGCGAATGCGTTCCGGGGCTTCAACACTGTCTACTTGTCCCAACGCGAGACTGAAGGGCATCTCGAATAATTCCCCGAGTTTGGCAGAATAGCAGCCAGTAGACAGACTGAGGGCAGATCGCATGCAACCGGATTTCTTTGACCAGAAAGATCGATTGAGAGTTTGGTGGAGATTAAGTCGTCGCCATTATCACGGTCGGAGATGTAACGCTGTGGAGCACGCGGAATCCTTGGGCGGTTGCGCGACGAAGAGAAATTCTGGAGCGGGTCGCGCAGGAGGTTGTGCGCCGGAAAGCTCCGACATGCCGTACCGAAATTGATGATGCGAGTGGATACATTTTCATCCATTATCAGGCCGCTTAGCCATGCGCTGCAGCAAACAATTGCGTCGTATTGCTTAAGCAGTAGTCACGCATCATGGCCGTCGGCGTTGAGCTTGGATTGCCATGGAAGTACCCGGGACATTCCAGCAGCGTCGTTCGTGATTGAAATCTCATAGGCGGCTATTGGTAAGGATTTTCAGGCGCCTGCCGACAGCACACACCCCGCGACGACGAATTGGGATCAAAAGGTAGGCGTCTGACAATCCTTACCAGAAGTGGGCTGAAAAGAAACGAGTCGATTGCTTCTGCAATCCGTCAGAGGAACCGTTTCGATAAGGTTGCCCATACAAACTTTGTACACTCCAATCTAATCCTCTGCGAATTGATTCCATGCTGCCCTCGTGATCCCACCTGATTCGTTTTCTGTCTCCCTCTCGGCTTTAACCCTCGTTGCCTTTGCGGAGATTGGTGATAAGAGCCAACTGGTCTGCATGGCCCTGGCAACTCGGCATCGTCATTGGCCGGTGATTCTTGGAGCGACCGCAGCATTTCTCGTGCTCAACACCTTAGCGGTAGTGTTCGGTGCGGGTGTGGCCGCATGGGTGCCGGAGCGGGTTATGGCTGGGGTTGTGGCGGTGCTGTTCGGTGTATTCGGTATTCACTCCTTCCTCAGTCGGGAGGAATCTGACTCGCAGGATGTGGTGGAAAAACCGGGGCATGGGGTTTTCTTCACCACCCTGTTCTTAATTCTGGTCGCCGAGTTTGGGGACAAAACACAGATTGCGGTAGCCGGCTTGGCCGGGAGTATGGCACCGCTTCCGGTCTGGATAGGCGCAACCCTTGCTTTGGTACTGGTCTCTGCACTAGGCGTCTGGGCCGGACGTACTATCTTGCAGCGCCTACCATTGCGTTGGCTACACCGAGTGGGTGGAGGCATCTTTCTGGTGTTTGCGGTTTTGGCTGGGTGGCGGGCACTTTCGTGAGGTGGCCGTGCTGTACCCCGGCTCACATGATCCGGGGGATTGGGTCTGTTTTGGGTCGACTACTGCCGCTCACGAGGCCCCTGCACGACCGCGGCAACCGGAGATGGCTGACGGCAGTCCTGGCCATAAGCGGACAGCCGCGCCGCAATGACCTGGGCGCAGCGCCTCAAGCAGTTATTACTCCGGGCACCCTGCCCTCCGCCCGTTGGGCCAGCCTACGGCTGTTCCAAATCGCTCCTGGCGATTTGGTCGGGATCGAAATCAAGGCCTGCCCGGCCTGCGGCGGGGCGATGCGGATCATTGCCTGCGATGGAGAAGTCCGGCGGCTACATCATCCGCAACTTGTCCCGGAGGACTGAGCCGCCCGTGGCGGCGATGTGCGTGAGTTTGACGACGAGTTCCTGCCATGGTTCGCCGCCCGTGGCGCCTGCCTGACTTGCAGCAATAGGCAACATCTGCGCCGTTCCCCACCAAGAGTTCGCTACTTCGGACATCGCCATTGCCCACGTTAACCAAACCGCCAGCACCATCACCCAGACGGATTTGAGCCCGACACTGTGCGGGAGCGTCAGCATCGCGGTCGCCAGGACAATGAACAGCATGCCGTTCGTTACGAGCTGGATGTGAACCCCAAGCGCGAGTCTTGGGTGTGGAGTTCCGGGGACGGCAAGGCCCCACACCAATCCGACCAGCACGAGAACCATGCCGTGAATCAGAATCTGCCGACTGCCACCGTGAACGCTCATCAATGCTGCCCCCTCTGTGCTTGGCGCTACGCCGACGAGCCGGCCGAACTACAAATATACCCCACATATGCCCGAAAACCCTTCCGCATTGCCGCCGTTGCTCCCTGAGCGTGGGTTAGCCGATCCGGCACTCTCGCGACGCCACCCCCGAAAGACGGCTCGGGTTCGGTAGCCGTCTAGTGCAGTGCGGCATGGCCGAAGCTGCCCATCAAGGCGGCTTCTTCATCTCAGTTCGGCCAAAAGCGGAAGTACCGCATCGTTAATCGACCGAACACGAAAGCAAATCTAACTAGCGGAGGTTCCGTCAAATTGGTTTGTCGAGCAGGACTTCAGGCGTTGGTTGCAGGTTCCGTTGATCGATCCCAAATGTTTGGAATCACAGCGTTTGAATATCCGGAAACAAAAGGTTTCGTATCCCCAGTGTTCGGATCATAAACTTGCCTTTCGACGGCTCCGATGTTGGCACCATAGACGTGGATGCTGAGCGATGTACTGTCTGACTTCGCGTTGGCTACTCTATGAATATCTCCAACACGCGGTGACACAAGATCGATGTCACCACAGGCGAGCTGATGTGAGCGAGTCACAAGTAACCGGTGCGTTGCCGGATCTGGTTCGAACTCTTCGCAAGTCTCGGCGCCCCGCAGGACTCCGATCATGCCCCACACCGTATGGTTGTGTATCGGAGTCGTTTGACCGGGGCCCCATACAAAACTCACGACTGAGAAGCGTTCCAGCGGATCACAGAATAATAAATACTGTCGATACTGCTCCGAATCCGGCTGAGCAAAATCATCGGGAAGCCAGTCGTCGTGGCCTAGGAGTTCCGATAGTAGCTTTCTGCCATCC
>JASFJQ010000206.1:0-4847 GCA_050121305.1 Chromatiaceae bacterium | reverse complement strand
TTACGAGAATTATCTGGCGGTCGACGGCTACACTACCGAGGCGCTCGACACGGGAGCCGCCGCGCTGGTCCACCTGGAAACCCGCACTCCGGATATCGTTCTGCTGGATCTGCGCCTGCCGGATATGTCGGGTATGGAGGTGCTCAAGTACATTCATGAGCGCGACATCGATACCGCAGTGGTGATAATTACCGCCCATGGCTCGATCGATGCCGCGATCGAGGCTATGCGTTATGGCGCGGCGGATTTTATCGCCAAGCCGTTCGATGCAACGCGGTTACGCGTCACTGTCGGGAACGTGTTGGACAAGCGCCGCCTGTCAAACATGGTCAACCGTTATCAGCAGACCTTTGAACGGGATCGATTTCATGGCTTCGTCGGGGCATCGATCCCGATGCAGGCCGTTTACCGGATCATCGAGAGCGCCGCACCGAGTAGGGCGACGGTGTTCATCACCGGTGAGAGCGGCACCGGGAAAGAGTTGTGTGCCGATGCGGTCCATCGCGAGAGCCCGCGGCGCGAGCAGGCCTTCGTGGCGCTCAACTGTGCCGCGATCCCGCGCGACCTGATGGAAAGCGAGATCTTTGGCCACGTCAAGGGGGCCTTCACCGGGGCAGCGGGTCGTCGTGACGGTGCGGCGACACGAGCCGACGGCGGCACCTTGTTTTTGGACGAGATCTGTGAAATGGATATGGATCTGCAGAGCAAGCTCTTGCGGTTCATTCAGACGGGCAGGTTCCAGCGCGTCGGCGACTCAAAGGAAGAACAGGTTGATATCCGCATCATCTGCGCGACCAACCGCGATCCGCTCGAGGAGGTCAGGGCCGGGCGGTTTAGAGAAGACCTGTATTACCGGCTGAACGTTATCCCGATACAGCTGCCACCGCTGCGCGAGCGAGATGACGACATCCTGGCGATTGCAAGCGACATGTTGCACCGTATGGCGGACGAGGAAGGCAAGAATTTTCGAGGCCTGTCGCCTGCGGTCGCCGATGCGCTGCGCGGTTATCCATGGCCTGGGAATGTCCGCGAACTCGAGAATGTCATCCGCAACACCGTGGTGCTGAATGATGGAGAACAGGTGAGCTACGACATGCTCCCGGTCCAGCTTCAGCAGTCTCTCGAACGGCCCGTGGATGAGACCGGAGAGAATGGCGAGGGGTCGGGAAGCCGGATTTCTACCGGGCCGGTCGAGCCGATCGCGGTGTCCGGCGTCAGACCGCTTTGGTTGGAGGAAAAGGACATCATCGAACGGGCGATCGATGCCTGCGCCGGTAATATCCCAAAGGCCGCTGCGCTGCTGGACATAAGCGCCTCGACCATCTACCGCAAACGTGCCGCCTGGGAGAAGGCTGTTAATCCACAGGCGGGCTCCTAGGAGTCTGCGCCGTAGAAAACCACGGACGAATGGGTGATTCGATCTGGCAGTCGGGTCATGGCGATCTCGAGCGATGGTAGATGCTTGTCGGGTTTTCGGTCGAGCGTGAACCGCGGTGCACGCCGGGTGCCCTGGGAGGTCTCCTGCCTCACCCAAACGCGATCAGCGAGCCCATTCGGCGTAGATTGGCGGCCAGACAGACCAGATCCCATTCGCTGGAAGCGCCTGCCAACCCCCGAAGGCAGCCGGGCCATTCTCCTCTGACGATAATCTGATTTGATTCGCTCCCAGCGATTTTCGCCTCGAACGGTCAAGTCCAACAGGCTTGGCAGTCACGAACCCTGGGCGTCCCGGGGTTGTTCGCCATGGAAAACGCCGGCGATGCCCCCATTTCCGCCTATAGGCGGCCTCCGGTACAGTGGAGTCCAAAGGCCGATTTGGGAGCGGTTGAGCACAATGTGGGTCAGAGTCCTTGGATCGCTTGTTCTGTTGGTCAGCGTGGGCCTGGTTTCGTGTCAGGCCCTTATCCATGCCTTCTGACCCGCGCAGTCAGCAGCTGGATCCGCGCGTCGACGCGCTGCTGAAGGCCGCGCGCGATGCGCGTGATCATTTTTCGGCCTGGCGGCGTTCGCGCCTGGGGATGCGCGGATTGCTCCTGTATGTCCTTGCGGCCCCACTGGCCTTGGCGGCCTTGGTCTCGCTGGCCAGTGGACAGCTCGCGGCGGCACTCTCGGCCGGGACGGCGTTTGCACTGATCGTGGTCGGGGGCGCGCTCAATCGACGGGGCCTCCTCGAGGAACTCGTCGCGCCGGAGCGGCGCTTCACGCGCTCCTGGGGTCTGCCATACAAGTACCTGGCGGCGCTGGCGGTCGCTGCGGGGACCGCATTGGCCGCCTTCGGTGCGGTCGGCCAGGATGCATGGGTGAGCACGGCCTTTGGCGGCTTGTCCATAGCGGGTTTTCATCTGGCCTATCGGCTGCCGCGGCCGCAGGCGTTATTTGGCGCGCCGCGCACCGCGGTCCGCGACAAGACATTGCAAAAGGCGCTGGCCGAGGCCGAACTGCGCATACTGGCGATAGAAAAGGCGGCCTTGCGTATCGGGAACCGGGAACTCGAGCAGCGCCTGCATCGCATCGCCGGTCAGGGGCGGGGCGTGCTCGAACAGGTGGTGGCGCGGCCGGAAGAACGATTTCGTGCGCGCAAATTCCTCAACGTCTATCTCGAGGGCGCCGAACGGGTAGCAAGCCGGTATGCGCAGACACACCGCTTGGCACGTGGCCAGGAACTCGAGCAGAATTTTCGCAACGTACTGACCGAGATCGAGACCGTCTTCGGGCGACAGCTCAATCGGCTGGCCGAGCACGACGTATTCGACCTGGATGTACAGATCGAGGTGCTGCGCAAGCAACTCGAACGTGAAGGCATTACCTGACCAGACGGCAACTATCGACCTGGAGGTCCGACCATGCAGCCACCCGACGAACCAAACACCGATGACCTTGGGTCCGGCGGGCAGCCGGCCTTGTCGTCTGATCCGGCCCTGACATCCGGGTCGCTGGAGCCGGCCAAGGTCGCCGCGCTGCTGACCGAACTCGACCTGAACGACAGCCATGCGGTGCTGTTCTTCGGCAGTCGCGCGCAGGAACAGCTGACCACCGTGTCGGACAGCATGCTCGAGCGGGTACGTGCCAAGGATATCGGGCCGGCCGGTGAGGCCCTGAACGATATGGTGCTGACCCTGCGTGGCTTCGATCTCAGCGGCCTCGATCCGAATCGTTCGGGGGGATGGTTCAGCCGTCTTCTCGGCAAGGGGCGGGACGCGGCCAAGGTGCTGCAACGCTACGAACAGGTCCGCGATCAGATCGAGGACATCACCGGGCGCCTGGAAAAACACAAGACCGGTCTGTTGGTCGATATCGAATCGCTCGACCGGTTGTACGCGGCCAATCTCGATTACTTCCATACCCTGGAGTACTACATTGCGGCGGGGGAGCAAAAGCTGAAGGATTTGGACGAACAAGTCATCCCCGCGCAGGCCGGGGTCGTCGCCCAGGCTGGGGACACGCTGGCCGCGCAGCGCCTGCGCGACTTGCGTGCGGTTCGCGATGACCTGGAGCGGCGGGTACACGACCTGCGCCTGACCCGGCAGGTCAGCATGCAGAGTCTGCCCAGCATTCGGCTGGTCCAGGAGAACGACAAGGCGCTGGTGGGCAAGATCAACTCGACGCTGGTCAATACAGTGCCATTATGGCGCCAGCAACTCGCACAGGCGCTGACCATCCACCGCTCGCGCGACGCGGCCGAGGCGGTGGCCGCAGCCTCTGACCTGACCAATGACCTGCTGCGTGCCAACGCCGAGAACCTGCGTGAGGCCAACGCCGAGACCCGTCGCCAAATCGAGCGTGGCGTGTTCGATATCGAGGCAGTCAGCGAGGCGAACGCGGCCCTGATCGCCACCATCGAGGACAGCCTGCAGATCGCGGATGCGGGACGTGCCGCTCGGGCCAAGGCCAATGCCGAGCTCGAGGCGTTGGAGAAGCAGCTGCGAGATTCCCTCGCTGCCGCGAGTGCGCGCGAACAGGCGATGCCGGGGACTTCATGAACACGGCCGCGGAACCCTGCCGCGTCACGATGGTCCATCACCGAGTTAAACGGAGAATGAAAGATGATTGATGCCAAACGCCTGCTCGACCAGTTGGTAGGGAGTGGAGCAGCTGGAGGCTTTGCCGGCGGTCTCGCGGGCGGGGCACTGGCCAACATGCTCAGCGGCAAAAAGGGCCGGAAGCTCGCCGGGTCTGCGCTGAAACTGGGTGGGCTCGCACTGGTGGGTGGTGTGGCCTACAAGGCCTGGCAAAGCTATCAGGGCGGGGCGGGGCGGCCGTCGCCGGGCCAGGGGGGCACGGGAGGCATCGAAACACCGCCGGCCGATGGGCTTTTCCTACCGCGCGAGAGTGATCCCGCGGGCACCAATGCACTGAGCATGCTGCTGGCCCGGGCGATGATCTCGGCGGCCAAGGCCGATGGCCAGATCGACACCCAGGAGAGTCAGGCCATCCTTAACCAGATCAACGGCCTGGACCTCCCCGCGGAAGACAAGGCCTTTCTGTTCGAAGAATATTCTCGGCCGCTGGATGTCGCGGCGCTGGCGGTAGACGTTGATTCGCCCGAGCATGCCGCCGAGGTGTATGCGGCGTCGGTGTTGATGCTCGAGCCACCTTCGGCACCGGAGAAGATCTATCTGGATACGCTGGCGGGCGCGTTGAGGCTGGAGACCGGCCTGGTCCAACAGATCCATGCGACGGTGGAGTCCGACCGGTTATCCTGAGAGCAGGCCGTCGACGCAGAGCCGTAGGTCACGATCCCAGGCCGGTATCGCCAGGCCGAATGTCTTCAGTAGCTTGGTGGAATCCAGGCGCGAGTTTTTCGGCCTCTGCGCCTGGGTGGGATATTCGCTCGTCGAGATCGGCTG
>JASFJQ010000205.1:0-4852 GCA_050121305.1 Chromatiaceae bacterium | reverse complement strand
CACCATCGGTAACACGACTACCGCCGCTACGATCAGCAGGACGAGGACGATGATCAGGCCAAACAGCCACTTCAACAGGGTACCCATAGGTCATTCCTTAGATTGCTGTATCAATTGCCGAATACCGTTTTCAAGAGATCCGTGGTCCGGGCCATGGGGTTGGCGCGGATCGCCTTTTCCTCGGCGGCCAATTTCACGAACAGGCCATCGAGCGTCTTGTCGGTGACATAACCGTCGAGGTCGAGCGAGCTGCTGCCCATCAGCCCACCGAGACCACCCAGACCGCCGAGCACACCGTCGGCCTGGCTCTTTAGCGACTTGTATGCCGTGGTCGCGCCGGCCTGGTCGGTGGCACTCGACACAATCGGCAATATGGCCTCGCGCAATGAGCCCCCCGCACGTTCGCGTAGGAATTGTGTCGCGGCGTCGTCACCGCCATTGAGAATCCCCTGCACGTCCTCCAGGGTCATATCGCTCACCGTTTGCTCGACGATCCCCAGGGTCTTGGGGATGGCCTGCTCTGCGGCCCGATTGACGGTGGTCTCGAATTCGTCGACGTATTGCCCCTGACCGGCCGCACGCAGCGCACTGGCCGCTTTGTCCAGCCCCCCGGGCAACGGGATGCGGACACTGGCGTCATCCAGGAAGCCGCCGCTGCGGCCGAGCACGGAGACCGCCCGTTCGGCACCGACACTCAGTGCCTCTTTGAGCCCGGCGCCGATCTGCGAGTCGCTCAGTGCCCCGGCACCACCGGTCGCACCCGGCACGGTCTTCATCAGATCACCGGCGGATTTGAATACCTCGTCGAATGCCGCTTGTGCCGTGCCGACCGCCAGCACAGCCGTCAGGCCGACGATAATTGATTTGGATCGCATGGGATGCCCCAGGGTCGGTTGTTCGGTGGGGCATTGGTAACATTTTCCGACGCGCAAACCAAGCGACAGAAAAGCGACTGAGGGCCGCGTGGGCGGCGCTCGAATGGGCCTTCAGGCGGTTTCGCGCCGCCCGTGCAGGCGCAGAATCAGTTCGGCCTCGCTCTCGCTGAGACCCAGTTCCTCGACCAGTCGACTGGTGGCTGCGCCCTGCTGCACCAGGCGAATGGCATGACTGTAGGGCTGATCGTCCGCCTGCTGGATATCATAGGTCTCCTGACGCTCGGTCAGAAGCCTCTCGCGCATCTGCAGGCGGCGCATGCGGCGATCCATCCCGACCGCGCCCGCGGTAAGTCCACTGATACTCTGGCTCAGCAGCGTCATCTGCTGCTGCAGCTGCGCCGCCCGGGCGGTCTGCTCGGCGAGCCGACGCTGCAGGACGACCAACCCGATGCAGGCAGCCACCCCGAACAGCATTGCGAAGAGCGTCAGATCGAGCTCAAACATATTCATCGACCCGGTGCGCCTGATCGTCGGGCGGCGGTCGCCGGCGTTTTTGGCGCCCGTCGGCGGCGGGCGGCTGGCGCGGCCGTTTACGCGGCCCTGTGTCTCGCGCGGGATTCACCGGCAGCACCCTGCCGATGTTGTCCGTTTGTTTGATCTCATCGGCCATCGCTCACTCGCCCTGCAATACCGCCATCTCGGACCATTCCTGTTCGCTGAGAAACCTGTTCAGGTCGATCACGATGAGTAGATCATCCTCGCGGCTGACAACACCCTGAATGTAGCGCGAGTTCTCCTCGTTGCCGGTTTGCGGCGCGGGACTGATCTCGGATTCGTGCAGTTCAACGACCTCCGCGACGCTGTCCACCAGTATGCCGATCACCTGGTCCTCTGCCTCGATGATTACGATCCTGCTGGCCTCGTCTTGCTCGGTGGTCGGTAGTCCAAAGCGGGTACGGGTGTCGATCACGGTGACCACATTGCCGCGTAGATTGATGATGCCGAGCACGAATTCGGCCGCCCCGGGCACCGGCGCAATCTCGGTGACGCGCAGCACTTCCTGTACCTGCATGACGTCGATGCCGTAGGTCTCATCCATGAGCCGAAAGGTCACAAATTTGGTGACCGTGTCGCCCGCCTTGGTTTCCGCCGCCGCATGATTCACGTTCGCTGTACCCCCTGCCCCCACGACACGTCAAAACATCGGCGCGGAGAAATATCTGGCAGGAGTGAAGCACTAATCGTGCCTATCTTCGAGAGCCGTCAGGGCCGAGCGCCAACCCAGGCAGTCATTGGCGCTGCAATGCCGGCCCTTCCGCCCAGGGGACATCGTGATCGATCACGGCCTCGGTCTCGCGTTGGCCGGTAAGGACCACAATGGTGACGCGGCGGTTGGCCGCACGGCCCTCCGCGTCGCCGTTCTCGGCGATCGGCCGGTGTTCGCCCAGTCCGACCGCGGCCATACGCCAGGGCTCGATGCCGGCACGCGTCAGAAAGTGCACGACACTGGCGGCCCGGGCGGCGGACAACTCCCAGTTGGAGGGGTATGCCGCCGTCGCGATGGGGACATTATCGGTATGGCCCTCGACCTGCAGATGACTCGGGAGGCGCGCCAGGGTCTTGGCGATCTCACGCAGCGCGCGTAGCGCATCACGCGATAGGCGCGCCTCGCCGGAAGTGAACAGCATGCGCTCCTTCATCTCGATCTCGATGCGGTCACCGACCTGATTGATACGCAGCAGATCGTTGTCCATGTACTCCTGCAGCGAGATCGCGATTTCATCTGCCACCCGCAGCGCTGCGCCATCCTCTTTGAAGCGCTCACCGAGACCCGACGCGGCGCCCTGGGTTGCCGCATCCCCCGGACCGGCCATGCCCTGGGGCGGCGCCAACGGGCCGTCCGGCAGCGCCACCACATCGCGAGTCGGCTCGCCGACCTGGATGGGATCTTCGCTGAGCTGCACCTCGGCGAAGACCGAATTCAGCGTCTCCGAAAGCACCCGATATTTGCCTTCGTTGACCGAGGAGACGGCATACATAACGACGAAAAAGGCGAACAAAAGCGTAATGAAATCGGCATACGAGACCAGCCAGCGTTCCAGATTCTCGTGTTCTTCCTCGTGTCGACGTCGTCTCGCCATCTTTACCTCAACGTAAAAAGCCCTGCAGGCGACTCTCGATCTGCCGTGGGTTCTCACCCTCGGAGATCGCGACCAGGCCCTCGATCACCAACTCGCGATAATGGGTCTCCTGCAACACATAGGCCTTGAGCTTGTTCGCCATGGGTAGCAGGAACAGGTTCGCAAGACCGACGCCATAGATGGTCGCGACGAATGCGGTGGCGATGCCGCTGCCGAGCTTGGACGGATCAGACAGATTCTGCATCACATGGATCAGCCCCATCACTGCGCCGATGATGCCGATGGTCGGTGAATAACCGCCCATCGCCTCGAGCACCTTGCTGGCCTGAAGATCGAATCGCTCGCGGCTGTCCAGCTCTACCTCCAGGGTATGTCGGATATCGTCCGGCTCGCTGCCATCGACCAACAGCTGCATGCCTTTGCGTACGAACAGGTCGGACTCTCCCTTCACGACGGCCTCGAGGCCCAACAGGCCGTCCTTGCGCGCAACCTTGCTCCACTTGACCAGTTTGTTGACGGTGGTATCCAGCGAGTGGCTCGGCGGCATGAAGACCATCCCCAGCATGCGCATGGTGCGCAGGAAAACCTGCATCGGCGTCTGCAGCAGCACGGCCCCGACGGTGCCGCCCAGCACGATGACCATCGCAGGGCCATTGGCCAGCGTCTCCAGATGACCGCCCTCGAGCCAGTTGCCGCCGAGGATGGCAGCGAACGCAATCGCGACACCGATGAAACTGAGGAGATCCATAGGCCTAGTTCAGCTCCCCGAGAGCCAAGCCGATCTCGTCCAATGGGATGACGCGATCGCTGTGACCTGCCTTGACGACGGACCAGGGCATGCCGTACACAACGCAACTTGGCTCGTCCTGGCTCCAGACTGCGGCACCGCCTTGTTTGAGCAGGCGCGCGCCCTCGGTGCCATCGGCGCCCATGCCGGTCAATACGACGGCCTGCACGGCGTCTTGCAGCACCCGCGCAGCCGAACCAAACAGGATGTCGACGCTGGGCTTGTACAATTGCTCACCGCCGGGCATCACCCGGACCTTGAGAACACCACCGCGTCGCTCGACCAGGGTCTGCATACCGCCCGGTGCGATCAGTGCCTGACCTGCGACCAGCGCATCACCGTCGGCAGCATGCCGGACCCGGAGGTGGCACATCGCATCCAGACGATCGGCAAAGGTGGCGGTGAATTCCGCCGGCATATGCACAGCGACCAGTATCGGAAGGGGGTAATCGGCAGACAGTGCAGCGAGGACGCGTTGAACGGCGACCGGACCGCCTGTCGAGGCGCCGATAACGACCAGCTGCACCCGAGCCCCCTGCCGAGGTCTGCGGACGCGCGGGCTGGGTGCGAAACGCGGTTTCGCCGCGTAGCGGCCGGACCTGCTGCGCGCAATACTGATTACACGGTGACGCAGATTTTCACCGACGCCCGCGCTGGCGGCGCGGTCACCGCGGAGCTTCGGCATGAAATCGACGGCACCGGCCTCGAGCGCCTCCAACGTGGCGCTTGCGCCATCACGGGTCAGCGCAGAGAACATAATGATGTCGGTCGGTCGCTGCACCATGATCTCGCGTACCGCGGCGATGCCGTCCATCACCGGCATGGCGACGTCCATGGTGATCAAATCCGGGCGCAGCGCAACGGCGGCGTCGACTGCCTCGCGACCATTACCGGCCTCCCCCACGATCGCGATCTCGCCGCTCTGTTCGAGTTCACGGCGTATGCGCCCACGAAAGAAGGACGAATCATCAACTATCAGCACCCGGACCTTTTCCGCCATCGTATTCCAGGACTGTGTCGACCCGTCCTCCTCCTTTAATACTCAGTGG
>JASFJQ010000204.1:0-4857 GCA_050121305.1 Chromatiaceae bacterium | reverse complement strand
AGCGGGAGCGCAAGCAGCAGAAACAGCAGCGGCCATAGCAGCCGGCGTCTGACCATCCGCCACTTGCTCACAGGTCGGCACCCAGACCGAAGTGCAGGCGCCAGTTGTCGTCTTCGGTGTCATCCGGGATCGCCACGTCGAGACGCACCCGTCCGACCGGCGAATACCAGCGCACGCCGAGCCCGTAGCTGTGGCGCACGTCAAAATCATCGGTATCGAAGGCGTTGCCCCCATCCAGGAAGGCAGCCGCCCACCAGTCCTCGCCGAAGACCGGATGCTCGTACTCGAGGCTGCCGGTCAATAGATGCTTACCGCCCTTCACGTCACCGCTGCCGTCGCGTGGACCGAGCGACTGGTAACGATAGCCGCGCACGCTGTTGTCGCCGCCGGCGAAGAAGCGCAGCGAGGCCGGCAGATCCTCGGTGCTGTTGGTGAGGGTCCAACCTGCATCCGCGCGCGAAGTCAGACGCCCGCTGTCGCCGAGGCGATAGATACCCTTTACGTGGGCCTTGGTCTGCAAAAACGTCGCGGTCGAGATCAAACCCTCATACGCACCGCGCAGCTCCAGCCTTACCCGGTAGCCGCGACGCGTGCGCAGCAGATCGTCCGCCTTGATGCGGTCCACGGCTATGCCCGGCATCAGTAGCGTAGAGGTCGTGTCTTCGTCGGCCACCGTCGACTTCTCGTGCAGCAGCTCGAGAAAACGGGTCTGGGTCCAAAAATCTGATGCTATCGTATGCCGCACAGCCAGGGTCACACTATCGCTGAGTGCGCTGTCGGTGTCCTCATGCTTTAGCTGGGCACCGAAGCTGAAGTTCTCGCGCTGCGGATCCTCGCCTGGAATCACGTAGTCCAGATTCAGCCCGGACACGACCGGGGACAGGCTGAGCGTGCTCTCGAAGCGATGCCCGCGCATGTTCACATAGCGGTTGTCGTAGCGCAGGGTAAAACGCGGTCCGGTGTCGGTCGCAAAACCGACACCCGCTCGCCAGGCGTGGCGTTTGGCGGGTTCAAGCAGGATATCGATGGGCACCCTGCCGTCTTGCGCCTGGGCGCGACGCGCGCGCACCTCGATCCGGCGGAAATAGCCCGAGTCACTCAGATGGCGATTCGCCGCAGTCAGCGCCGCGGCACTGTACGGGTCGCCCTCGCGGATCCTGGCGAGGCGACGCACGAGGTCCTGGTCCACCGGTGGCTCGTCAAAACGCAGTTCGCCGAACCGGTAGCGTATGCCGCTGTCCGCCTCGAGCACGATATCCGCCGCGGCCTCACGCGGATAGACCCGCAGTTCCTGACGTCTGAACTTGAAGTCGAGATAGCCATATTGCGCGGCAAATTCCCGCAAGCGGTCTTTGATCGCCTCGTAGTCCGCATGGTTGAGGGGTGCACCCTCGGCCAGCGGCAGCTTCTTCAGCAGTTCCTCGAGCTGGGGGTCCTTGGATGCCTCGCCGTCAATAACGAGGCGTCTTTCGCGGATGGTCGCGCGTGGACCGAGGACTATGTCGAACGTCGCCTCCCAGCAATCACCCCCGGTCTCGAGCCTCTTTTCGATGGTCGCCGTGTAGTAGCCAAACGCGCGCAGCGCCGGCTGGAAGTCTTCCTCGGCCCGCCCGAACAGTCGCCGCACCCGCCAGGGTGGCGCATCGCAGGCCTCGCCGCTCAGGCGCAGGCGCGCGTGCAGATTCTCCTCCAGCGCGGCCTCGCCTTCCGGCACCTCGATCGTGACTTCGCCATGCGCGAGTGGTAGGAGGGCGCCCAGGATCATCAGCACCGGGAGTAGTCTTTTCAACGGTTTTCCAATACAGGGGCTGCGTCACCACCGACGGTCATCTGACCCTCACGCGATGACCAAAGTCACGCAGCTGATCGTAGCAGAGCGCAGGGTCTCGAAAACCGTGGCGCGCCGGCACCTTTCCAGCGACCGATTTCCGGTTATGCTCCCCGGATGACCACCTTGTTTGTCAACCGACTGACCGTCATCGATTGTTCCGTACTCAGCCCTTCACACGGCCTGGTCGGCGAGAGCTGGCAGGTGGACGTCGAGTTGGACGGCGACCTCGACTATCAAGGCATGGTGTTGGACTTCGGCGAGGTCAAGCGCTCGATCAAGCGCACGATCGACGACGCCTTCGATCACAAGCTGCTGGTGCCGGCCGAATACCCGAGGCTGCGGATCACTGAAACGCCCGAAGGCGCGCATCTGTCGTTCGAGGCTGAGAATGGTCTCGGGATCGAGCATCGCTCACCGCACGCGGCGCTGCGGCTGATCCCCTGCGAACGCATCGTGCCCGACAGACTCGCACAGATCATCAGTGACCATGTGCTGCCGCACACGCCGGACAATGTGGACGCCATCAGGATCCGGCTGTGGCCGGAACAGATCGACGGCGCCTGTTATCGTTACAGCCATGGCCTGAAACACCACGACGGCAATTGCCAGCGTATCGCCCATGGTCACCGCTCGCGTCTCGAAATTCTGCGCAACGGCCAGCGCGACCGGGATCTCGAACAGGCCTGGTCAGGGGCCTGGTCCGACATCTACATCGGCTCGCGTGACGATGTCATAGGCGCCAGCCAAAGAGCTGAAATCGACTACCTGGAGTTCGGCTACCGCGGCACCCAGGGCAGCTTCGGGTTGACACTACCGACGGCCGCCTGCTACCTGATCGATGGCGACTCGACGGTCGAGAATATCGCCCAACATATCGCCGAGCGACTCAAGGCCGAGCATCCCGAGGACAGCTTCAAGGTGTATGCCTACGAGGGCGTGGACAAGGGCGCGATAGGCGTCGCTTAGTCCAGCAACCTCTTGCTGCGTGCGGGTCAGCGGCCGAACGAAAGACGCATGCCGCCGGCGCCGCCGAAGAACTCCCCATCGCGGTACTTGAGTTCGCCATTGACCAGCGTCGCGGTGACGCGCGAGCGCAGGGTGTCGCCCTCCAGCGGTGACCAGCCGCATTTGTACAACACCTCTTCGCGCACTACGCGAAACGGGCTGTGCAGGTCCACGAGCACCAGATCCGCCCAGTAGCCCTCACGCAGAAAGCCGCGTTCGCGGACAGAGAACAGCTCGGCCGGACCGTGGCTGACCTTCTGAACCAGTTGAACCAGGCTGAGGTCGCCGTCGTGTACCAATTCCAAGGCCATGCTCAGCGCATGCTGGACCAGCGGCAGACCGGCCGGCGTCTTGAAATACGAGCTGTTCTGTTTTTCTTCGAGGGTATGCGGTGCATGGTCGGTCGCGATGACGTCCAGCCGGTCGTGCGCCAGCGCAGCGCGTAACGCGGCCCGATCCTCGGCGCGCTTGATCGCAGGGTTGCACTTGATCAGGCTGCCACGCTGGGCGTAATCCGCGTCGCTGAAGTACAGGTGATGTACACAGGCCTCGGCGGTGACCCGCTTCCCGGTGATCGGGCCGGGCTCGAACAGCTCCATTTCACGTGCCGTGGTCAAGTGCAGCACATGCAGTCGGGTGCCGTGGCGACGTGCCAGATCGACCGCCAGGGAAGAGGATTTCCAGCAGGCCTCTTCGCTGCGTATCAGCGGGTGCAGGTGCACAGGGATCTCATCGCCATACTGCGCGCGATAGTGGGCCTCATTCGCCTGTACGGTCGGCGTGTCTTCGCAATGCGTGGCGACCAACGTTGGGGCATCGCGAAAGATCTCTTCCAGCGTCGCCGGATTGTCGACCAGCATATTGCCGGTGGAGGCCCCCATGAACACCTTGATGCCACAGGTCTGGTTGGACTTCAGCGCCCGGATCTCGTCGATGTTGTCGTTGGTAGCGCCAAGGTAGAAGGCATGATTGCCCCAGGCACGCCCCTGTGCGCGGGCGAACTTGTCCTCCAACGCCTGCAGGGTCGTGGTCAACGGATTGGTGTTCGGCATCTCCATGAAGCTGGTGATCCCGCCGGCGATCGCCGCGCGCGATTCGGTGGCCATGTCCGCCTTGTGCGTCGCACCGGGTTCCCGGAAGTGCACCTGATCATCGATCATGCCCGGCAGCAATAGCTGTCCAGCAGCATCGATTACCTGCGCCGCGGGCGCGCTGATCTCGCCACCGATCTGGGCAATACGACCATCGACGATCAACAAGTCGCCTTCTCGTTCTTGGCCCTCGTTTACCATGCGGGCATTGCTTATCAACAGCGATTGGCTCATTAGTCGTATTCCTTGTCTTTCCAGGTGCGCAGCGCGCGGAATACCGCGGTGCGGTCGGGCAGGTGCTGCCCGGCCCAGGCGCTCGCAGCGGCGATCACGCCGGCCTGATCTGTACGCAAGAAGGGGTTGGTAGCGCGTTCCTCGCCGATCGAGGAGGGCAGCGTGGGCTCCCCCCGGGATCGTCTATCCTGGTCACGCCGCGTGCGCGCCACGAGCGCGTCGCTATCCGGTTCGACCCAGGCCGCGAAGCCGAGATTCGCCAGGGTGTACTCGTGTGCACAGAACACACGTGTATCCGGCGGCAGCTCGCCGATACGGGTCAAAGATTCGCTCAGCTGCTCGAAGGTACCGCTGAACACCCGACCGCAGCCCGCTGCGAACAGCGTATCCCCACAAAACAGCATACCCTCTCCATAATAGGCGATGTGCCCTTCCGTGTGGCCCGGCACGTCCAGCACCGTGAAGGCAACGGCCAGACCTGGCAGTTCGACGCGATCACCACCGTGCAGGCGGTGGTCCAGCGCGTTGATGAGCTCGCCCGCCGGGCCATAAACGACGGCCTGCGGCCAGACGGCCTTCAGGCCCCGGATACCACCGACGTGATCGCCGTGTTTGTGGGTGATCAGGATGGCGTCCAGGGTCAGGCCCTCGCGGTGCAGACGCGCGATCACAGGGTCCTCATCGCCCGGGTCGACC
>JASFJQ010000203.1:0-4904 GCA_050121305.1 Chromatiaceae bacterium | reverse complement strand
CGCCGTCCCTGGCGATCCGCCCGCGGCCGGCGCAGCCTACGCTACGACCTGGCCATCCTGCACGATCCGGAAGAGACCCTCGCCCCATCCAATCGGCGCGCACTCGCGCAGTTCATTCGCGCTGCGCGTGCTGAGGGGATCGATGCCGAGCTGATTACCGCGCGCGACTTTGGTCGCATCGCCGAGTTCGACGCGCTATTCATTCGCGAGACCACCAACGTCAACCACCACAGCTATCGCTTCGCGCGCCGCGCCGCCGGCGAGGGACTGGTGGTGATCGATGACCCCGATTCGATCCTGCGTTGCACCAACAAGATCTACCTCGCCGAGCTGCTCGCCCGGCAAAGGATCCGGGCGCCGGAGAGCGTCATCCTGAGCCGCGACGAGATCGAGCGCGCCGAGCAGCAGCTCGGCTACCCGATGGTGCTTAAGCTGCCGGACGGCGCGTTTTCCAAAGGGGTGTTCAAGGTCAACGATCGGGCTGAATTCGCAGCTCGGGCCAGACAACTTTTTCGAGATTCCGAACTTGTGCTCGCGCAGGCCTACACCTATACCGATTTCGACTGGCGCATTGGCGTACTAAACGGCGAGGTGCTGTATGCCTGCCGCTACTTCATGTCACGCGGCCACTGGCAGATCGTCGACCACTCCAAGGGCAAACCGCGCCAAGGCGGATTCGAGACCCTCGACCCCCAAGACGCCCCCAAGGGCGTCATTCAGGCGGCGCTGAAGGCCGCCAATGCGATCGGCGACGGGCTTTACGGCGTCGATCTCAAACAGCGCGGACGCGAGGTTCTGGTGATCGAGGTGAACGACAATCCGAATATCGATGCCGGGGTGGAGGACAAGTTCAGCGGTCCAGAACTCTACCGCCGCGTGATGCGCGAATTCATCCGTCGCCTGGAGGCCCGGGGGCGCTGACAACAGCCGCCTCCCAGGCACAGATCGCCCGCTTGCGATCGCCGCCCCAACGGTAGCCGCCGAACTCTCCGGACTCGCGCAACACCCTATGGCAGGGGATCAGATAGGCCACCGGATTTCGCGCAACCGCGCCGCCGACCGCGCGGGCCCCCTTGGGCCTATCCAGCAGGCGCGCCAGCTGCCCATAGCTGAGCAGACCGGCAAACGGGATCTGCAGCAACGCCCGCCACACCTGGATCTGAAAGTTACTGCCGCTTATCCATAGCGACAGCCCCGCATCGACGGTATCGGACGGGCGCTCGAATACACGCCCGAGCAGGGTCTGGCCGGCAGCTTGATCCTCCTCCAGCCGCGCCTCCGGCCAGGCGGCCCGCAACGCAGCGACAGCGGGGTCGGCGGACTGAGGGCCGACGAACGACAGATGGCAGATACCGCGCGGCGTAAAGGCCAGCAGCGCTCGTCCGAACGGCGTATCGCCGGTCGCATAGCGAATCACCACGCCCGCCGCGGCACGCCGGAACTCGCCGGGCGTCATGGCCTCCATGCTGACGAACAGATCGTGCAGCCTGCCGGGTCCGGACAGACCGCTGTCCAGCGCGAGGCCGAGCAGATCTCCGGTATGGTGCATGCGGCGTTTGGCCTCCTGGACCGTGAGGAACTGCAGGAAGCGTTTTGGGCTGATGCCCGCCCATCGGCTGAACAGGCGTTGGGTGTGCGACTCGCTCAACCCGATATGCGCCGCCAGGTCGCGCAAATGGGGGCGATCCAGGCGATGTTCGCGCAGATAGGCGATGGCCTGCTCGATGCGCCTGTAGTCGGACTCGAGCTGAGGCCAGACTTGACCGCCGGGCTCTTGCATGGCGTCGACTCTAGCAGGCGGCAGTACCCTGACAACCCGATTCTTGCACTGTGCACGGGATACCGCCGGCCGGCATTGCCATCGAAACTGTAGGCGAACCGGGGAACGTATGCGTTTATTCTCCAGGGGAAACTGGCCTCGTCGGGCAGCGCGGAGGGTTCGTTGGATTCCATTTCTCAGGCCGCCCTGGGCGCCGCAGTCGGTGTCGCGGTCATGGGGCGTACCCGGCCGGTGTGGCAGGCCGCGCTGACCGGTGCAGTCGTCGGCACATTGCCCGACCTCGATGTCTTCGTCGACCAGGGCGACCCCATCCGCAACATGGTCCTGCACCGCGCGGAGACCCATGCCCTGTTCTGGCAGGCGCTGGCGTCGCCCGTACTCGGCCTCCTGCTCGCCGTGATCACCAACAGCCGACCGCTGTTAAGGCGCTGGTGGCTGATGGTCGTTTTGACGCTGTTCACGCATTCGGCGTTGGATGCAATGACGGTCTATGGCACCCAGATCGCGCTGCCGTTCAGTAACTATCCGGTCGGCCTCGGCAGCCTGTTCATCATCGACCCGCTCTACACCCTGCCGCTGCTGGTCGGTTTGATCGTCAGCCTGTTCATGCGCACACCACACCGACGGCGCTGGAATACCCTGGGTCTCGCCCTGTCGACGCTGTACGCGGCATGGTCGCTGCTGGCACAGGCGTATGTGACGACGCAGGTGCGCCAGACGATCGCGGCCAGCGACCTCCCGGCCCAGCAGATTCTGGTCACGCCAACGCCGTTCAATACGCTGCTGTGGCGAATCGTGTTGATGTCCGAAGACGAATACCGGGAGGGTTTCTATTCCCTGCTCGACCCACTGCGTGCACCGCAGCGACCACTACGCTTCGAGCGCTTCCCGCGCGGCGCGGAACTCGATCGTCGGACGGTCGGGCTCGGCGGCTCTGACCACATCCGCGCGTTCTCTAAGGGCTTCTATGCGCTGGTCGACGACGGGCGATTCATCCGCATCACCGATCTGCGCATGGGGCAGCACCCCTATTTCGTCTTTTCTTTCGCATTCGCCGAACACCACAGCGAGCCGCTGCTCCCGATCGCGCCTTTTCAGGTGTCGCAGCGCATGCCCCTGGCGCCCGGTCTGCGCTGGCTGTGGGCGCGGCTGCTGGGGCAGGATGTGCCAATACCGCGCCAGGAGGAGATATGAATCAGCACGCGCCCCTCAGAGCACGCCTCGGCGAATGGATCGAATCAGCGCGTATCCAGCGCATCATTGTCGCGCTGATCATCATCAATGCGCTGTGCCTCGGGCTTGAGACATCGGCACGCGCGATGGAGGTGGCTGGCGGCCTGTTGAAATTCCTCGATCGCTTGCTGCTCTCGGTGTTCGTCGCCGAGATCCTGGTCAAGCTGTTCGCGTTCCGTGGTCGATTCTTCCGCAATCCCTGGAATGTCTTCGATTTCGTCGTGGTGGGTATTGCGCTGATCCCCGCGAGTGGACCATTGTCGGTCCTGCGCGTCCTGCGCCTACTGCGGCTGATCTCGCTGGTGCCGCGGTTGCGCTTTGTGGTCGAGTCACTGCTGCGCGCCATCCCCGGCATTGGATCGATCGCAGGCCTGTTAATGATCGTGTTCTATGTCGCCGGCGTAATGGCTACGGGTCTTTTCGGGGCCCAGTTCCCCGAGTGGTTTGGGAGCCTCGGCGCATCCATGTACAGCCTCTTCCAGATCATGACGCTGGAGAGCTGGTCCATGGGCATCGCCCGACCGGTGATGGCGGTCTATCCCTGGGCCTGGGCGTTCTTTGTGCCTTTCATCCTGATCGCGACCTTCACGATGCTCAACCTGTTCATCGCGATCATCGTCAGTACCATGCAATCGATTGTCGAGGAGCAGAAAGAGCGTGAGACTGCCGAGATCGGCGCGGTGGTGCATGACGAGCATCGCGACCTGAACAGATCGCTCGCGGCCCTGCGCGATGAACTGCGGGCGTTGCGCGAGGCGGTGGAGCGTTCCTCCTAGCTCGGCCCCGTTGCCGGGGGGCACAACGGGGCCGCGCGACACAGCGGCCGCGATGCGGCGCTGCGGGTTACTCGCAGTCCTCTTCGAGGGCCGCGGCGTATTCCTCTTTGCTCAGCTTGCCGTCGCCGTCTTTGTCCAGCTTCGGGAACTTTTTCTCGATCTTGGTCGCGGCGAACTCAGTCGCGTCCACGCCACCGTCGCCATTGGCATCTGCAGCCGCAAACTTGGGTGGGGCCGCCGCAAGGGCAATGCCGGAGGCCATCAGCACGGCGGCCGCCACAAGGGTCAGTGAGGTCGTCTTCATGGATATCGTCCTTTGTCTACTGTCAATGAGTTGCCATCAGCCAACACGATCTTTCGGGGCTTCGGGGCGTCCACGCCGGACTGTAGGCCGAACAACCCCGGGCGTCGACCGCTGGGCGCCGTCTTGACGTGCTATTCGCGCTAGCAGTTAACCTGGATCAGTCGATAGGTTGTCATCCAGCGATCGCGCGTGCCCAGTCACAAAAGACACTACAGCGCCTGGGGTAGTTCCGTAAACACTAGCTGCACAATGTGCGCGGTTGGTCTACGCAACCCGGCGGGCACGCGCGTGTCGTCTAAGCTAGGAGCCTGCGCGGTAGAAATACCCGGAGCGAAAAAGTGGCACGGCGACGACAGCTTTCTGTTCTTTTGAGGCGCATAGTGGGCACTACGCAACGAAAATTAACAGGAAAATGGAACGCCGTGGCGCTTTTGCAGTAGGGATACTCTCTACCGCGCAGACTCCTAGGTCGTAGCAGCTGGCAGTGCCCTCGAGCGCTCGTGTCTGCCTTGCCCCCCGAAGGCCTCAATGGATCACAAAGAGAAAACAGGGCTAAGCCGATTGACCTACCTCGCCCTGGGTTACAGCTGTCTGGGGCTGGGTCTGGTCGGCGCGTTTCTGCCACTGCTACCGACGACGGTTTTTCTACTGATCGCCGCCTGGGCGTTTTCACGCTCGTCCGAACGCTGGCATCGGTGGCTGCGCGAACATGCACGCTTTGGTCCGACCGTTCGTGCCTGGGAGGCGCATCGCGCAATGCCGCGACGCGCCAAACGGCTCGCCTACGCGGCACTGGCGGTCTCATACGCGC
>JASFJQ010000202.1:0-4914 GCA_050121305.1 Chromatiaceae bacterium | reverse complement strand
CAACACCAGGGCCAGCGCCGTCTGCAACGGCACGACCACCAGCGCGAACAGCAGGTTATTGAAGACGGCGCGTGTGAAGGATGGGTCCGCGAAAATGCGGCGATATTGTTCTAGGCCGACCCACTCGAGCGGCAGCGGCGAGCCGAGCCGAAGGTTGCTGAAACCCAGCACCACCGCCAGCAGAAAGGGGGCGACGACAAAGGCCAGCAGCCCCAGCAGCGCAGGCATACTGATCATCACCGCGGTGCGCCCTCGCCGATCCCGGTAATGTTCGCGCCTCGCCCGCAGCATCTTGCTCGCCGCCGCCCGTCAGCGCGGCGGATAGCCCTGGTTGTCGCGGATATCCTGATCGATGATCGCGACTGCCGCGTCGAGTGTCGCCTGGACATCGGCACCATTGCGGATGTCGCGAAACGCCTGTTGAAACGCAGAAGTGATCACCGGATAGGCAGGTGTCTGCGGCCGAGGGACCGACAGACCGCCGCGCAGCTGGCGGGTGAAGAGCCGCAGAGGGCCGTCTCTTCCGTACAGTGCTGAACGATCGACAGCGGTCTGGGTGGCGGGCACGGCACCATTGGCGGTCGCGATGGCCAGCACCTCCGCAGGCTGCAGCAGGAACTCGAGCCAGCGCGCGCCGGCCTGCGGCCGGTCACTGCCCTCGGTGATTCCCCAGACCCAGGAACCCTGGCCGGTGCGCGAACCCTGCCCGAGATCCGGCAGCGGCAACAGCAACAGATCCTCACCAAGCGCTGCAGCGTAGCGGGCATACTCCCAATGACCGGCCCAGGAGAGCGCTACCCGTCCGGTCACGAAGGCCGCATCATCGAGGTTGGGGTCCACATAGCCGGCGGAGAACCAGTCTTGGAGCGCGCTCATCGCGGCGACCGAATGCGGCCCATTGAGCACCCCCTCGGCGGTTTGATAGGCGCTGCGGTCGATCAGGTCACCACCGGCCGATTGCAGCAGTGGCGAAAAGGCATAGGTGAACCATTCACCGGCGTAGTTCAACTTCAGATCGAGCACCATACCGTCCGTATCTTGCGCGGCCAGCGCCCGCAAGACGGCCTCAAACTCGGCTGACCCCCAGGCGTCCTGCGGCCCGGCGGGAATGCGAACGTCGGCCGCCTGCAGCGCACTGCGACGGGCATATATCCCAAGCCCGGAATCGAAGGTCCCGACGCCATACAGCCGCCCCAGATAGCGACCCTGCCGGACAATCGACGGCAGCAGGTCGCGCTGCGTGTCGTCCGCGAGCAGTCCGTCCAACGGCAACAGCCGCCCCTGCCAGACGTAGTTGAAAAGGAAGGGGCCGTCGAACTCCAGCACGTCCGGCAGTTCGCCGGCGACCGCGGCTGCCTGCACCTGGGCGTTGTAGGATCGCTCCGGTATGAAGGTGAGCCGGACGTCGATGTCGGGCTGCGCTCCGCTGAAGCGCGCCGCCTGCTGCTCCAGGACCTGACGCTCGGCTGCCTGCCCGGCATGGGCCCAGACCTCGAGGACTAGAGCGCCAGACTGCTGCTCGCCCTGTTCCGCGCCACAGGCGGCCAACAGCGCGGCCAGGCCGATCAACCAACCGCGCCGCGCGGCGAGTCGCTTCGCATTTTTTCCTGGCTTGCTTGTTCGCACGCCATCAGCCTATCAGATACCGGCCCCGCCGACGGCGGTCTCCTAGTGCTGAGGCGGTTGGACCGCGGCACGGGATCGGCCGCATCAGCTCACCTATCGCTCATGCCGCCCTCAGATCGACATTCTTCAGTGGGAAGCGGCGGACACGCTTGCCGGTCGCGGCGAAAATGGCGTTGAGCACTGCGGGCGCGGCCACCGCGATGGTCGGCTCGCCGACCCCACCCCAAAAACCACCCGAGGGCATGACGATGGTCTCGACCTTGGGCATCTCGCCGATCAGCATGGACGGATAGGTATCGAAGTTCTCCTGCTCGACACGGCCACCGCGGACGGTACATTCACCGTATAGCAAAGCCGACAGGCCGAATACGAAGGACCCCTCGACTTGGGCCTCGATCTGCTGCGGATTTACGGCATAGCCCGGATCGGTGGCTGCCACGATGCGGTGGATCTTCAGCCGTCCCCGGTCGTCGACCGAGACCTCCGCGCAGGCCGCGACATAACTCGCAAAGGCGTTGCAGACCGCCAGGCCACGGTGCACGCCGTCTGCAGCGGGCGTGCCCCAACCCACCTTTTCGGCGACTGCATTGAGGACCGCGAGGCTTCGCGGGTGATCCGACATGAGGCCGCGACGGAACGCGAGCGGATCCCTGCCCGCGGCGTGCGCCAGTTCATCAATGAAACACTCCATGTAGATCGCATTCTGATTCACGTTCACGCCACGCCAGAAGCCCGGAGGCACCGGCGGATTGCGCATCGCGTGATCGATGAGCAGGTTGGGTATGCTGTAGCTGATCGCGTGATCGCCGCTCGGCAGCAGGCCCTGGAAGACGAACATATCCGCACCATCCGTCAGGGCCGCGGGCCTCACCGAGGCCAGAATCGACTGTCCCGAGATGCGCATATGCAGGCCGACCAGATCGCCCTTGTCATCGAGCCCGCCGACCATCCTGGCCTGGGTGGTCGGATGATAGGCGCCGTGCAACATGTCCTCCTCGCGCGTCCACAGCAGCTTTACCGGTGTGCCCGGCATCTGCCGGGCGATCGCAACGGCCTGACGGACGAAATCGTGAAACGCGCCGCGCCGCCCGAAGCCGCCGCCGAGATGGATCTTATAGACCTCACATTGCGCGGCCGGCAGCCCGGCTGCCTCGGCCGCCGCCTGCAGCGCTGCCTCGCCGTTCTGGGTCGGGCACCAGACCTCGCAGCGGTCGGCGGTCCAGCGCGCCGTTGCGTTCATCGGTTCCATGGTCGCGTGGTTCTGATAGGGGTAGGCGTAGACTGCCTCCACGGTCTTCGCAGCGCCCTGCAAGGCGGCCTTGACGTCGCCCGACTGATTGCCGACAAAGGCGTCGTCGGCGGTCAGTCCCTCCGCCAGCCATTGCGCGATGGACGCGCTGCTGACGTCGACATTCGGGCCTTCGTCCCAGGTGACCGGGAGCACGTCCAGCGCCGTCTTGGCCTGCCACCAGGTGTCCGCGACGACCGCGACGGCATCCTCCCCGACGCGCACGACGGCGCGTACGCCGGGCCTCTTGCTCACCGCATCCGCATCGAAGGCCACCAGGGTGCCGCCGAATACCGGGCAGGCCCTGATCGCGGCGTTGAGCATCCCGGGCAACTGCAGATCCGCCCCGAACACCTGCTGGCCCGTCAGCTTTTCGACCGTATCCAGACGTTTCAACGGCTTGCCGGCAAGCCTCCAGTCCTGCGGGTCCTTCAGCTCGACCTGCAGCGGCGGGACCAGCTGTGCGGCCGCCACAGCCACCTCACCATAACGCACAGTGCGCCCTGTCGGGCGATGCGTAATCACACTGTCGGCGGCCGTGCATTCTTCCATCGGTACGCCCCAGGCCTCTGCAGCGGCCTCGACCAGCAGCGTCCGGGCGAGCGCGCCCCCCTCTCTCACGTACTGGTGGCTGCCGCGGATACCCTGACTACCGCCGGTCGAAAAGCTGCCCCAGACGCGATTGCGGGCGAGGCTCTGTCCCGGCGTCGGATACTCTGTCTTGACCTTGCTCCAGTCGCACTCGAGCTCCTCGGCCACCAGCTGCGCGAGGCCCGTGAGGGTACCCTGCCCCATCTCGGATCGCGCGATGCGGATGATCACGGTGTCGTCGGGTTCGATCACGACCCAGGCGTTGACCTCCGGCGTGCCGGCGGCCGCCGACGCGGTACGCGGGCCGAAGGGCAGATACAGGCCGAGCGACAGTCCGGCGCCGGCGGCCGCGGTGCCGATCAGAAAATCGCGACGCGAAATCGCAACACGCATGGCCATCACGCCCCCCCGGTCTTTTTCTGTTCGGCGGCCAGGTGAATACCGCGTCGAACGCGATTGAAGGTGCCGCAGCGGCAGATGTTGCTCAGGCCCGCATCGATATCGGCATCGCTCGGATTGGGTTTGCTCTCGAGCAGCGCGGCCGCGGCCATGATCATACCGGGCTGACAATAACCGCACTGCGGCACGTCCAACTCTGCCCATGCGCGCTGCAGCGGATGGCTGCCGTCAGGCGACAGGCCTTCGATCGTGACGACCTTTTGCGCAGCGTCGAGTGACGAAAGTGGGACGATGCACGAGCGCACCGCCCGACCATCGATATGCACGGTACAGGCACCGCACAGGCCGATGCCACAGCTGTACTTCGTTCCGGTCAGTCCAAGGTGTTCACGCAATACCCAGAGCAAGGGCGTCGCACCGTCCACGTCGAGAGAGACGGCCTCTCCGTTTACGTTCAGTGTTGCCATCAGCGAGCCTCCGTCTTTCGCGGTCGTCGAGAGAGTATAGACAGCCGTGTCACTGTGGTGTGGATGTCGCACGGCGAGTCTCGCCGCGCGGGTTGCCGCAGCGACATGCAAAATTCAGCCGACGATGCCACTGAGGCCGCGATGACCGGTTGCAGCTCGGCGGCGGGGTTGATTCTCAGGCCGCGCCCTGAAGACGCTGCGGGCGACCGCGCTGTTCTGGACGCCTGCCAGGCAGCCTGCGCAGTAGCAGCGAGGCTGCCTGCATCCCGGCCGGGGGCTGGACGCCCATCAACTCCAACACCGTCGGCGCCACGTTTGCCAGACCACCAGCGGACGACAGCTGCCAATTCTCCTCGTCCAGCAACATACACGGCACCGGGTAGGTGGTGTGCTGCGTATGCGGCTCGCCGGTGAATGGGTCGATCAGCTCCTCACAGTTGCCGTGGTCGGCGGTCAGCAGGACCGAGTAGCCGGCGTTTTCGGCCGCCTCCAGCACCCTCGGCACCTCGCGGTCGAGGACTTCGACCGCCTCCAACACGGCAT
>JASFJQ010000201.1:0-4920 GCA_050121305.1 Chromatiaceae bacterium | reverse complement strand
CCGGATGGTGTCGGTGCGGTATGCTCGACTTCAACATCCGGAACTGGCGCGGATGCCGCATCTAGGGGCGCGGCGGGCTTGTTTTGCCTGTCTGCATTGACGCTCTTTCCTGGGACGGGGCTGTCCAGCTTCCCCATCATTTTGTCGACAGCTTTTTCGATGATGCTCATATCTACTACGTCAAATTCAACGACTGGGCCAGTCGCGGTAACAGCTGGAGTTGGAATTGGAATAGCGCGATTACTACGCCAAAGGTCAGCAGCAGCCCGCTCAGGCTCAACACAAAACTCACATTCCTGACCTTGCGTGCACGAACCTGATCTGAGGTCCAGACCATATTGACGCTACCGAGCACGGGTAGGCCGAGCGTCTCGTTGAGCATCTGCCGCTCATCGAATGTAGGCCGAAACTGCGACAACAGAAAGGCGACGCCGAACCCTGCCGCGAGTGCGCCGAGCAATACCAGCGAGCTGTACAGCACCCGATTCGGGCCCGAAGGCTCGGTTGGCGCTCGCGGCGGATCGACCACCCGGAAGCGCACAGTGTCGGCACTGCTCTCTGCCTTGCGTCCCAAGCGCATCGACTCCAGACGGGCCTCTAGCACCTCATGGTTCTTCTTGACCACCTCGAAGTCGCCGAGGAGATCGCGCTGCTCGGCCTCGAGCGCCAGCACCTGATCGACCGAACCCTCGAGCGCGGCCAACTGTTGTTCGTACTCAGCCAATAGTCGGCGCTTTGCCGAGACATCCGCCTCGAGTTGCGCCATGGAAAGACGCATCTGTTGGTAGATCGGGTTTTTATCAATGTTGTAGGCGGCACTAGCGCCACTTTCCGATGCGAGGCGGCGCGCCTCGGCGATGATACCGGCGCGCTCCGACTTCAGATCCGTGATGGCCTTAGTGAGCTGGACTACGTCGGGATGTCGATCGGTATACTTGACGCGAAGCGTGTCCAGGTTGATCTCCATCGCCTGAATCCGACGATCGATGTCCACGGTGTCTGCAGTCAGCTGAGTCTCCGGGACCGGTCCAAGCCCGAAACTCGGCTCTTCCCCCTCCACCTGACGACGGGTAGTCTCGAGGCGATCCTCGAGCAGCTTCAACTCCAGCTGGACCGCGTCGATCTGCTCTCTGCCGGCGCGCATTCGGTCGTAATAGCCACCAGAGCCTTCCGGTAGCATCGAGAGATTACGCTGCTTGAACCGCGTCAACTCGTTTTCGAGCTCTCGCATTCGCCGCTCATACTCGGCCTTCTGTTGCTCGAGGAACTGGGCTGCGGAGTCCTGCTCTCTGCGCTGCTCCCCCAGATTACTCTCCATGAAGATGGTCAATAGCGATTTAACCACCAATGTGGCGAGCTCCGGCGAGTCGTTCTCATAGGCAATCGTGTAAAGATTCTCCCGAGACGTACCTGAGAAAGTTATGTTGTCCTTGAGATCTTCGACGATTCGGTCTTTGTCGATATCCGTCGTCGCCTGCAGGTCCAGATCAGTCATTCGCATGACCTTATCGAGATTTGGGCGACTCAGCAGGGTGCGGGTCATCAAGAAGATCGTGCGCTGGGTGTCGCCGGTGTTGATGGCCAGGCCCTGGAGGAGCGGACGCAGTACCGAGCTGGTGTCCACATAGACCCGCGCCGACGCCTCGTATTGGTCGGGGAGCTTGGCGACGATCGCCCAACCCACGACGCAGACCATCCAGGAAATCCCCAACATCCACCAGCGGAACCGCCAGGTTCCCCTGGCGTACCGCAGTAGGAGCACCACTAAATCATGCATGCTTCGGGTCTCTCCGATGTGTTGCCTAGAACCAGGCCTCGGGGATAATGATCACGTCGCCGGGTCGCATATCGACATTGGCGGAGATATCACCATCGCGGACCAGATCATCCAACCGCAGCCGATATTCCTCCTGATTGCCGTCGACCACACGCACGAGCGTCGAGTTGTTGCCGTCCGCGAAGTCGGTCAGGCCGCCGGTCTGGATCATTACATCCAGCAGCGTCATCGAGTCGTTGTAGAGCAACGCGCTCGGCGAGGTGGCCTCCCCAAGCACCCGGATCTGTTCTCTGAACGTCCCGACGAAGCCCGTGACTATGACGGTCACGAGCGGGTCGCGCAGATAGGTCGACAACTCGGCCTCCAGGTCGCGGGCGAGTTCGGCCGGGGTCTTTCCGGCCGCCGGCACCTCTTCCAGCAGCGGCGCTGTCAACAGGCCGTCCGGGCGCACCGGGACCGAGGTGCTCACCTCGGGATTTCGCCAGACAAAGATCTGGACCGAGTCCCCGGGCGCGATGCGATATCGCGTCGAGTACTGGGCATCGCCGCTGGCGCTCGGCAGTTCGGCGAGCTTGTCCGACTTGGACGCGCATCCGCCCAGCGCCAAGATCCCCGCGAGGGAACCGAGCAATGCGGCAAAGCGCGCTGATTTAACGAGATTCTCCATAACCATCCTCTCTTTCATGGTCGTTGTCCGGCGCTACGCTAGCGTTGTGCCGCCCTCGGCGGCTTGGCAAGTTTACTCAAACTTAGTCGGAAAAGCTTGCTGTACAGTCGCTTGTAGCGGCAAGCTGTTAATAATCCTGATATTCGCCCGGAGATCGCCGTCGCGGCCGGACATGGGGCATTGATCGGGCATCGTCGTCCACCCAATCGATCTGCCAGGGCCGCGCGTTTACTAAGTCCATGATTAGCGGTTTTTTCCTTCCATTTCAGGGTCTAAGCCTGATTTTCACCCAAGGTCTGAGACGCTTCGTGGTCATCCCATTGGCCCTGAATATCTTGATCTTCGCGCTCTTGGCCTATCTCGCCGGACTCTATTTCGAGCAGTTCATGGACCGCTGGCTGCCGACGCATGAATGGCTGGAGTTCCTGCGCTGGCTGCTTTGGCTTCTGTTCGCAATCGTCTATGCCCTGGCCGTATTCTACGGCTTCACCCTGATCGCGAACTTGATTGCCTCCCCGTTCAATAGCGTGCTAGCGGCCCGGATCGAGGAAAAGTTAACCGGCAGGCGGCCGACAGACGCCGATGAATCGCTGCTCCGGGCCATCGGTCCCGCCATCAGTGGTGAGATCGGAAAGATCCTGTATTTTCTCAGTCGCGCCCTGCCCCTGATGATCCTATTCCTGATCCCGGGTCTCAATGTGCTGGTCGGCATCGCCTGGGTACTGTTCGGTTTTTGGTTTCTGGCCGTCGAATACGCCGACTATCCAATGGGCAACCACGCCTTGAGGCCACGCAATCAACGCGAGCGCCTGCGGCGCAGGCGTCTCAAGTCACTCGGATTCGGTGCCGGTGTCACGGTAATGATGCTGATCCCGGGGTTACAGTTCGCGGCAATGCCGGCCGCGGTGGCGGGCGCGACCCGCCTGTGGATTGAAGACCTAAAGGCACTGTGATCGCACACGCGCTACCTGCGGGTGGTGTGGTGGCATCAGTCGCCACCGGCAGTGATGAAGCGTCGCAGCCGCTCGACGCCCAGTTCGAGTCGCTCCTGCCCCGTGGTATAGGCGAAGCGCACATAGTGTGCGGCGCGGTGGCTACCAAAATCGTGGCCCGGGGTGATGGCGACACCGGCCGACTCCAGCAGTTGCTCGCAAAATATCAGGCTGTCATCCGTGAAGCCCGAGGCGTCGGCGTAGATATAGAACGCCCCCGCGGGTCTTGGACCGACGACGAAACCCAGATCAACAACGGCCGAGTAGAGGTAGTCACGCCGCGCTTGAAAGGCCTGCCTTCGGGCCTCCAGGATCTCCATGCCACTCTCGCTGAATGCCGCCAATGCCGCATGCTGAGCGAGCGTCGGCGCGGCCAGAAAGAGATTCTGTGCCAGCCGCTCCATCGGCTCGACCAACAAGTCAGGCACTACCGCCCATCCGACGCGCCAGCCGGTCATGCCGAAGAATTTCGAGAAGCTGTTGATCACGACGACGTTTTCGGCGCGCAGGCTCAATGCCGTCTGCGCGGGGCAGTCGTACTGCAGGCCCTGGTAGATCTCGTCGCAGATCAGCACGGCATCGTCGTGCTCGCACAACAGCCGGTTCAGGGTGCCTAGATGATCGAGCGGGATCAGGTTGCCGGTCGGGTTCGCCGGTGAGGCCAGCATCAGGGCCGCGGCACCGTCGCTCATGGCCGCGGACAGCGCGGACTCGGTGACGCGGTAACCGCTATCGACAGTGACGGCCAACGGGACCGGCACGCCGCCGAACAGGCTTACCAGATGCCGATTGCAGGGATATCCAGGATCCGTGTGAAGCACCCTGTCGCCCGGGTTGATCAACGCGGCCAGCACCAGCTGCAGCGCACCTGAGGCCCCGGGTGTCACCAGTATCCGGCGCGGATCGACAGACTCGCCGAACCGGCGACGATAATAGCCCGCGAGCGTCTCACGCAGACTCGACAGACCCGTCGCCGGTGTGTAGTGCGTGAACCCGGCGCGCAGGGCCTGATGTGCTGCATCGATCACTGGCTGTGGAGAGACGAAATCGGGCTCACCGATCTCCAGGTGCACCACATCGCGTCCCTGTGCCTCCATCGCGCGTGCGCGGCCCAGGATCTCCATGACCCGGAACGGGGCGATGTCGTCCATGCGTCTCGCGATACGCATCAGCGTCCTGCCTGTCCTGAGGACATCAGCGCCTGCAGGTACGCGATATCGACGATGCCCTGCGCCGGGGCAGTCCCCAAGACCGGCTGCGCATGCGCAGCCGGCTCACCCAGATTGTCCAGCACCACCGTGGCCGCCGAGAAATCCTGTCCGAGCGTGTAGTCGTTTACCGTCACCACGATGTGTTCGATGCCCGATGTCATTGCAGAGGTCACCCCGTGGCCCGAGTCTTCGAATGCGATCACCCGCTCTGGCGGGAGCCCCATGGCCGCCAGCACCCAGGTGTAGATATCCGGCGCCGGCTTCTTGTTGGGT
>JASFJQ010000200.1:0-4947 GCA_050121305.1 Chromatiaceae bacterium | reverse complement strand
ATGGTCGGTCCGCCAGGGACCGGTAAGACCCTTTTGGCGCGCGCGATCGCCGGCGAGGCCAAGGTACCCTTCTTTACGATCTCGGGCTCGGATTTCGTCGAGATGTTCGTGGGTGTCGGCGCGTCGCGTGTCCGCGACATGTTCGAGCAGGCCAAGAAGCACGCGCCCTGCATCATCTTCATCGACGAGATCGACGCCGTCGGCCGGCATCGTGGAGCTGGTCTCGGCGGTGGTCATGACGAGCGCGAGCAGACACTCAACCAGCTCCTGGTCGAGATGGATGGGTTCGAGGGGAACGAGGGCGTGATCGTGATCGCTGCGACCAACCGCCCGGATGTCCTCGACCCCGCGCTGTTGCGGCCGGGGCGCTTCGACCGCCAGGTAGTCGTCGGCCTGCCCGACATCCTGGGCCGGGAGCAGATACTCAAGGTCCACATGCGGAAGGTGCCGCTGGACGACGGTGTGAAGCCATCGATTATCGCGCGCGGCACGCCGGGCTTTTCCGGGGCCGATCTCGCCAACCTGGTCAACGAGGCGGCGCTGTTTGCGGCGCGGGCCAACAAGCGCCTGGTCGATATGGACGACATGGAGAAGGCCAAGGACAAGATCATGATGGGCGCCGAGCGCAAATCCATGGTCATGAAGGAGGAAGAAAAGCGCCTGACCGCCTATCACGAGGCCGGTCATGCGATCGTCGGTCTCAAAGTGCCCTCGCACGATCCGGTGTACAAGGTGTCGATCATCCCGCGTGGTCGGGCGCTGGGCGTGACCATGTTCCTCCCCGAAGAGGACCGCTACAGCCACAGCAAGGAGCACCTCGAGAGTCAGATATCGAGCCTGTTCGGTGGCCGTATCGCAGAGGAGATGATCTTCGGTGCGCAGTCCGTGACGACCGGTGCCTCGAACGACATCCTGCGCGCCACGGAGATCGCGCGGAACATGGTGACCAAGTGGGGACTCTCCGACCGCATGGGGCCGCTGGCCTACGGAGAGGACGAGGGCGAGGTATTCCTCGGGCGCTCGGTTACGCAGCACAAGGCGCTGTCGGACGACACGGCGCATGCGATCGACGAGGAGGTGCGGGCGTTTATCGATCGCAACTATGAGCGGGCAGAGGGTATCCTGAACGACAACGTCGACAAGCTACATGCGATGGCGCAGGCGCTGATCAAGTTCGAGACTATCGACAGCGACCAGATCCGCGACATCATGGAGGGTCGGGATCCGCGTCCGCCGGCGGGATGGAACGACGACTCCGAGCCTGGGCGCCCCAGCGGTGGCGCGCCGGCCGACGACAGCAAGGCCAGCGGTGGCGAAACGCCGATCGGTGGGCCCGCCGGCCAGCACTGATCGCAGCCAGATGGCGACGCAACGAGGGCCGGGGGCAATCCCCGGCCTTTTTTTGTTGCAGGCGGCGGCTACTCCGCGCTATAGAGCAGTGCCAGTTAGTGGGGCCGCAATATTCACCACTCAGGGTGCCCTAGCGTGTTCGTGTCCGGTCTTCCCTTCGATCTCTCCTCCCCGCGTGTAATGGGCGTGCTCAACGTCACCCCCGACTCCTTTTCCGACGGCGGTCGCTTTGTGCGCATCGACGAGGCGCTCAGGCAGGCGGACGACATGGTCGCTGAGGGCGCCGCCATTATCGATATCGGCGGCGAATCCACCCGTCCCGGCGCGGCGGCCGTCCCTCTGCAGCAGGAGCTGGACCGGGTGCTGCCGGTCATCGAACGCCTCGCCGCGGCATTCGACGTACCGATCTCGATCGATACCAGCAAGCCGGAGGTGATGCGCGCGGCCGTCAGTGCCGGCGCCCGCATGATCAACGATGTGACCGCGCTCAGCGCACCGGGGGCGATCGCCGCGGCCGCCGAATCTGCGGTCCCCGTGTGTCTGATGCACATGCAGGGAAAACCTCGCACAATGCAACAGGCTCCTCAATATGACGACGTCGTGGCCGATATCATGCGGTACTTGAGCGATCGCGTTGCGGCGTGCGAGGCGGGTGGTATTGCCGGTAACCGCCTGCTGCTGGACCCGGGCTTCGGCTTCGGCAAGACAAAGGCGCATAATCTCGTGCTGTTGAAGGACCTCGCGGCGTTTCAACGACTCGGTTTGCCGATCTTGGTGGGTCTATCGCGCAAATCCATGCTCGGCGCGGTCACCGGTCGGGCGATAGAAGAGCGTCTCGCAGCCAGCGTGGCGGCCGCGTTGATGGCGGTCGAACGCGGCGCCCGGATTGTGCGCGTGCACGATGTTGCCGCAACCGTCGATGCACTGGCGTTGTGGCAAGCGGTGACCACTGTCGAGTCATGAGTTTCGAGTGAGCAGGGTTTGAGTCTATGGCGCGGAAGTATTTTGGAACCGACGGCATTCGCGGGCGGGTAGGCGAAGGCCCCATCAATCCCGAGTTTGTCCTCAAACTCGGCTGGGCCGCCGGCCGCGTGCTCGGCAATCAACCGGGCGGCAAGGTGCTGATCGGTAAAGACACCCGGATCTCCGGTTACATGTTCGAGGCGGCGCTCGAGGCCGGGCTGGCCGCCGCGGGGGTGGGCATACGGATGCTGGGCCCCATGCCGACCCCGGGCATCGCCTATCTCACACGGACGCTGCACGCGAGCGCCGGGATCGTCATCAGCGCATCGCACAATTCCCACGAGGACAACGGGATCAAGTTCTTTTCCGCCAGTGGTAGCAAGCTTCCCGAGGCCGTCGAGGAGCGGATCGAGCAAGAGCTGGAACAACCGATGGTAACTGTCGACTCGGGCCGGCTGGGCAAGGCCGAGCGGCTCGACGATGCGCGCGGCCGCTATATCGAATTCTGCAAGAGCACCATCCCGTCCAGACTCGATTTTCGTGGTCTGAAGGTGGTCGTGGACTGCGCCCATGGCGCCACCTACCACATTGCCCCTGCCGTGCTCGACGAGATCGGCGCGGAGGTGATCGCCATCGGCACGGAACCCAACGGGCTGAACATCAACGACGGCTTCGGCGCGACCAAGCCGCGCGCGCTGGCAAGATCAGTACGGGTCAATGGTGCGGACTTGGGCATTGCGCTGGATGGCGACGGCGATCGCGTCATCATGGTCGACGAAAATGGCGAGATCGTCGACGGTGACGAGATCCTGTTCATTGTTGCCCGTTCACGCCAGCGGAACGGGGGCATCAAGGGCGCCGTCGTCGGCACGCATATGAGCAACCTCGGTCTCGAGGTCGCGCTGCGCGGCCTCGGGATCGGAATGGAGCGCGTCGCCGTCGGCGACCGCTACATCTTGGAGCGTCTGGTAGAGAAGGATTGGACACTCGGTGGCGAGCCGTCCGGTCACGTTATCTGCCGCGACCGGACCACGACCGGCGACGGTATCGTGTCCGCATTGCAGGTGCTCGCAGAGATCAACATGACCGGCCAGACCCTCGGCGAACTGCGTGCCGGCATGCAAAAGTACCCGCAGGAGCTGATCAATGTGCCACTCGGCCGTGCGCATGCGGCCGATATCATGAGCTGCAAACCCGTCACGGACATGGTCCACGAGGTTGAGGCGGCGATGGGTGACGACGGCCGCGTATTGCTGCGCCCTTCCGGCACCGAGCCGCTGATCCGCGTAATGGTAGAGGGTCGCGAGGCCGACGCCGTGGTCGCCCGGGCCGTCGCCATCGCCGACGCCGTACGTTCACAGCTTGGTGCCTGATCACGTCGTCCCAGCCCTGACCGCCCCTCCGCGGCATTGATCTGAGGCCCTGCGGCCGTTAAGCTACGCCGCCTGATTTGAAGGGGAGCGATCAATGCGTCAGCCACTGGTGGCCGGTAACTGGAAAATGAACGGGTCGCGCGCCAGCGTCGCCGAGCTTCTCGGTGGGCTCAAGGTGGGTATCGGCGATGTCCAGACCGCCGAGGTGGCGGTATGCGCGCCGGCGATCTATATCCCGGACACACAGGCGCAACTCGAAGGTTCGGTCATCAAGTGGGGCGGCCAGGATGTCTCGGTACATGCCGCCGGCGCCTATACCGGCGAGATCGCCGCAGGGATGCTGACCGACTTCGGCTGTCACTTCGTGATCATCGGCCACTCGGAGCGGCGCGCCTACCACGGCGAGAGCGATGCGCTGGTGGCCGAGAAGTTCGCGGCCGCCCGTGGGGCCGGTCTGGTGCCCATCCTGTGCGTCGGCGAGACCCTGGAAGAGCGCGAACAGGGCGTCACCGAGCAGGTAGTCGCGCGCCAGTTGGACGCGGTGATCGAGCACTGCGGCATCGACACCGTCGGCGAGGGCGTGGTCGCCTACGAGCCGGTCTGGGCCATCGGCACCGGCAAGACCGCGACGCCCGAGCAGGCGCAGGAGGTTCATGCCTTCATCCGCGGCCGTCTCGCTACGAACAGCCAGAGGGTCGCCGAGGGTCTGCGCATCCTGTATGGCGGCAGCATGAATCCGAAGAACGCGGCCGAGCTCATGGCGCAGACAGATATCGACGGCGGTCTGATCGGCGGCGCCTCATTGAAGGCCGCCGACTTCCTGGCGGTCTGCGCGGCGGCGAACCGCTGAAACGCGAGGTTTTCCGATGGAATCCATCTTGGTCATAGTGCATCTGTTCCTGGCCATCGGCCTGGTTGGACTGATCCTGATCCAACACGGCAAGGGCGCGGACATGGGTGCTGCGTTCGGTTCTGGCGCCTCGGCGACCGTGTTCGGCTCGCGCGGCGCCTCGAATTTCCTCAGTCGCACAACCGCGATACTCGCTGCGGTGTTTTTCGTCACCAGTCTCACACTGGCCTACTTCGCCATGCAGACCAACGAGCCGGAGACGCTGATGGCGGATCTGCCGCCGGCTGCCGCCGAAGAGCGTGTTGCACCGCTGCCAGCGAGCGATCTGCCGGCGGTGCCGGAGGTGCCCGAGCAGATCGATGTGCTGGATGTGCCGGTACCGGCGCCGGACGATGTGCCCCAGTTAACCGA
>JASFJQ010000199.1:0-4982 GCA_050121305.1 Chromatiaceae bacterium | reverse complement strand
AAAGTCGTGGCTTGGTACGACAACGAGTACGGCTACACCTGCAATATGCTGCGCATGGTGGAGCACGTTTCCAGGTAAGGACGGTGGGGCCGTCGCGACGTCGTCGCCACGGCCCCGTCTTGCCCAAGTCTGCGACTCGCATTGTGAGTTTTGCATTGGTCCTGTGCGCGGCGCCAACGCAAAACTTGCCTTAATTAGTATTTGGCCGACGAAGGAGTTCGTACTATGGCATTCATCAAGCTCTCGGATGTTGATCTAGCGGGCAAGCGCGTGTTGATTCGCGCCGACCTCAACGTGCCGGTAAAGGACGGCAAGGTCACCTCTGACGCCCGCATCACTGCATCAATGCCGACGGTTGTGCACTGCGCGAACGCCGGTGCCCGGGTCATGGTGATGTCGCATCGAGGCCGCCCGGAAGAGGGAAAAGTGGATCAGGAAAACTCCATGCAGCCGATCGCAGAGGACATGGCGACCAAGCTCGGCGGCGAGGTTCGACTGATCAAAGACTATCTCGACGGCGGTTTCGATGTCGCCGAGGGCGAGATCGTTTTGCTGGAAAACGTACGGTTCAACGCCGGTGAGAAAAAGGACGACGAAGGGCTGGCGCAGAAATATGCCGCGCTGTGCGACGTATTCGTGATGGATGCCTTCGGTACTGCACACCGGGCGCAGGCCTCAACGCATGGTGTGGGAAAGTTTGCGCCGCTGGCCTGTGCCGGCCTACTGCTGGCCGAGGAGTTGGACGCTCTGGCCAAGGCGCTGGCCGAACCGGCGCGTCCTATGGTTGCGATCGTCGGTGGCTCCAAGGTCTCAACGAAATTGACCGTACTCGAGGCGCTGTCCGAAAAAGTGGACCAGCTGGTGGTCGGCGGTGGCATCGCCAACACCTTCCTCAAGGCTGCCGGTAAGAATGTCGGTAAATCGCTGTGCGAGGATGATCTGGTGCCGACCGCGCAAGCCCTGATGAAGAAGATGCAGGAGCGCGGCGCCAACATCCCCATCGCCGTCGACGTGGTGGTCGGCAAGAACTTTGCCGAGGATGAGCCGGCGGTGCTCAAGAGTGCCGACGAGGTGGCTGACGATGAGATGATTTTCGACATCGGCCCGAAATCGGCTGCGGAATTGGCCGAGATCATCAGCAAGGCCGGCACGATCGTGTGGAACGGTCCGGTGGGGGTCTTCGAGTTCGATCAGTTCGGCGAAGGCACCAAGACTGTGGCGATGGCGATTGCGAACGCCGATGGATTCAGCCTCGCCGGTGGCGGTGACACCATTGCAGCCATTCAGAAATACGACATCTATGACAAAGTTTCGTATATCTCGACCGCGGGCGGTGCCTTCCTCGAGTACCTCGAGGGCAAGGTGCTGCCGGCAGTGGCAATGCTCGAAGAGGCCGCTCGCAAGTAACGAAAGATCTGTTTTGCGCCGGCGCAGTGACCGCGGTAACTGCAGGTCCGCCGTTACTTCGTCGACGAATTCGAATCGTCGACGGCGAGAAACTGGGATCTGCGGTCCACGCCACCAGAGATCCGAGCGACGGCATGGTCGTTAATCCGAACTGAAGCACTGCGGCCAGGCGGAAGCCGATCCGCAAGAAGGACAAATGCTTAGACGCACGAAGATTGTCGCAACCTTGGGTCCGGCGACAGATGATCCCAAGGTGCTGGACGAAGTCATAGCCGCCGGTGTCGACGTCGTGCGTCTCAACATGTCGCATGGAACCCACGAGGACCATGAGCGGCGCGCGGACTGGGTGCGCAACCGGGCCCGCGCCAGCGGTCGCCAGGTCGGTGTGTTGGTCGACCTGCAGGGTCCCAAGATCCGCTGCGGCAAGTTTGTCGAGGGAAAAGTGGAGCTGATACCTGACGATCGCTTTACCCTCGATACCGCTTGGGATATCGACGCTGGCAACCGGGAGCGTGTCGGCGTCACCTATAAGACCCTCCACAAAGAGGTGGCGCGCGGCGATACCTTGTTGTTGAACGACGGCCACATTGTGTTGTGGGTCGACCAGGTGGAGGCTAGCGAGGTCCGCTGCAAGGTCGTCGTTGGTGGGGCCCTCTCAAACAACAAAGGAATCAACCGGCTGGGCGGCGGGCTATCGGCACCGGCGCTCACCGAAAAGGACAAACAAGATATCCTCTTCGCGGCGCGTCTTCAGGCCGATTACGTAGCGGTGTCTTTCGTGCGGTCGGCCGACGATGTGCATACCACCCGGCAGCTGCTGCGTGAGGCAGGGGGACAGGGCGGAATCGTGTCGAAGATAGAACGCGCCGAGGCGCTCGACGCGATAGAAGAGATCATTGATGCCTCCGATGTGATCATGATCGCGCGCGGCGACTTGGGGGTTGAGATTGGTGATGCCGAACTGCCGGCGGTACAGAAGCGCCTGATCAGCGAGGCAAGATCGCTGAACTGCGTGGTCATCACCGCGACCCAGATGATGGAGTCGATGATCCAGAACCCGATTCCCACGCGGGCCGAGGTGTTTGATGTGGCCAATGCGGTGATCGATGGGACCGACGCGGTCATGCTGTCCGGTGAGTCAGCGGCCGGCAAATATCCGGCCAAGGCGGTCGAGGCCATGGATCGGGTCTGCAAGGAGGCGGAGAAGCAGTCCCAGACGCGCCGGTCCGATCACCGTCTGCACTCGGTATTCGGTCGCATCGACGAGGCGATTGCGATGGCCACGATGTACACGGCCAACCATCTCGGCGTGGCCGCGATTGCCGCATTGACGGAGTCGGGCTCGACCTGCAAATGGATGTCCCGTATTTCATCCGGGATTCCGATTTACGCCTTGACGGGCCAGGTTGCCACGCGTAGAAAAGTGACGCTGTACAGGGGCGTATATCCTGTCAGCTTCGACCTCGAGCCAGGGATCGACTCGCGCCAGGCCAATACCGAGGTCATCGAGGAGCTGCAGCGTCGCGGCGCGGTGCGCGACGACGATCTCGTCATCATCACCAAAGGTGACCTGAATGGCGTATCGGGCGGAACCAACGTGCTCAAAATCGTTCGCGTTGGGGAACACATCGTGAACGGTGGCAAGATAAATTTTGATTGAGTCTCTCATTAACAGGAGCAGAAAATGGCACTGATTTCCCTGCGTCAAATGCTGGATCACGCCGCCGAGCATGGCTATGGCGTTCCGGCCTTCAACGTCAACAACCTCGAGCAGATGCGCGCCATCATGGAGGCCGCCGACGAGACCGATGCGCCGGTCATCGTGCAGGCCTCGGCGGGTGCGCGCAAATATGCCGGTGCGCCGTTCCTGCGTCACTTGATACTGGCGGCTATCGAGGAGTTTCCGCACATCCCGGTATGCATGCATCAGGATCACGGCACCTCTCCCGCGGTCTGCCAACGCTCCATCCAGCTGGGATTCAGCTCGGTCATGATGGATGGATCGCTTGGCGAGGACGGCAAGACGCCGGCCTCCTATGACTACAATGTTGACGTCACCCGGCGCACTGTCGAGATGGCGCATGCCTGTGGCGTCTCGGTCGAAGGGGAGTTGGGCTGCCTGGGCTCGCTGGAGACCGGCATGGCCGGCGAGGAAGACGGTATCGGTGCCGAGGGAAAACTTGACCACAGTCAGCTGCTGACCGACCCGGAAGAGGCTGCGGATTTCGTCAAAAAGACCGGCGTCGATGCACTGGCGATTGCGATCGGCACATCGCACGGCGCCTACAAGTTCACCCGGCCACCGACCGGCGATATCCTCGCGATTGAGCGCATCAAAGAGATCCATGCGCGGATCCCCAACACCCACCTGGTGATGCATGGTTCTTCATCGGTCCCGCAGGACTGGCTGGCGATCATCAACGAATACGGCGGTGATATGGGTGAGACCTATGGAGTACCGGTCGAAGAGATCCAGGAGGGGATCAAGCATGGCGTGCGCAAGGTCAATATAGATACCGATTTGCGCATGGCGTCGACGGGTGCGATCCGCAAGCATCTGCACGAGAATCGTTCTAATTTCGATCCACGCAAGTTTCTTGCCGCCTCCACCAAAGCGATGAAAGACATCTGCAAGGGGCGCTACGAGGCATTCGGTACGGCAGGCAATGCGTCTAAGATCAAGGCGCTGAGCCTGGATGCAATGACCGGTCGTTATCTGTCGGGAGAGCTCGACCCGAAGGTCAATTGATCCGTTGGGGCAGCGGTACGCGGATGGGGCGCCTTGGCGCCCCATTTTTTCGCTGGTCGTTCAGAATGCAGGAATCACCAGCAGCGGTAGGCGCAGCGCGTGTAGTATCTCCTCGGTATCGCGGCTGCGCAGCCGCGTCGGAAGCACAACCAACTCGGCGCCCATGGCCTGCGCTGCGCCGATGATCGCGGCGCTGCCCTCGCCCTCGCTTCGCTCCCATTCCCATCGCAGCGCGGGCATCTGCGGCAGCGCATGGGTCGCGCCGTCGTCGGCGCCCTCGGTCTGCAGCAGCACGACCTGCAGATCACCATCACTCAACGGTGGCAGCCAGCGCCCAATGAAGATCAAGTCGGTGCGCGGATCGCGCTGCGGCGCAACCACATACAGGACGCGTTTCAGGCTCCCCCGGCCGGTAGCTGGATCGATCAGGTCGGGCCCGCGTTTTGGCAGCATCAGACTAGGGGTACGGGTTACGTGACAGACCGTCTCTGCGACGGACGGCCCCAACAGCCGCCGGGCAAGGCCGCGGCGACCCGCCGTGGCCATGACGACTAGATCGGCCGGATGTCGGCGCAGATACTCGGCAATCCCGCGGCGTGGGTCGCTGTCGCGCATCCCCATCTTCGCAACCCCGACATTGAGGATCTCTGCGACCGCTGTGCGTGGTGCGCCCGCGGGCAGCCGCTGCCATTGCGTCAGAGTCTCGCGAATACCCGGGAACTGGTCCCACGGGATGGCGTCGCGGTTTTCTCGCCCGGTATGGAGCATGGTCAGTCGGGCCTGGCTGGCGACCGTCAGTGCGAGGGCGCAAAAGAATGCCCGCTCA
>JASFJQ010000198.1:0-5010 GCA_050121305.1 Chromatiaceae bacterium | reverse complement strand
GAGCGCAGAATTTTGAACCTGACACCATGTTTCAAAGCCTGTTTTCCGATTTTGGTCGTTCGCCTGGTGCGATTTTCGGGTTAGGCTAGTTCGCCTCTCTTTAAGAGTCGTACAAGCGCCTGCCGAGTGCGGCGCTGAACCCCAAAAGCCCAGCAGAATGACGCACGCTACCAGCCGCCGACTGGATCCTGCCCGACGGAAGCCCGCGCGATGAACGACCTGAATCCGCGCCAACGCGAGGCGGTACGCCACCTCGATGGCCCCTTGCTGGTGCTGGCCGGTGCGGGTTCCGGCAAGACCCGGGTGATCACCGCCAAGATCGCGTATCTGATCGAAGAGGCCGGTATCCCGGCGCGCCATGTCACCGCGGTTACCTTCACCAACAAGGCAGCACGCGAGATGAAAGGCCGTGTCAGCAGGCTACTGGGGCGGGAGGCCGGTCGGGGCCTGACCATCTCGACCTTCCACACCCTCGGGCTGAACCTGCTTCGCCGCGAACGCGAGGCGGCCGGCCTGCGCGATGGCTTCAGCATCTTCGATGAGCAGGATGTCGAACAGCTGCTACGCGAGCTGTCCAAGAAGAATGAGGCCGACAAAGACACGCTGCAGCAGGCGCGGCGGCAGATCTCGGCATGGAAGAACGACCTGGTCGACCCTGCGACCGCGCAGGTCCGGGCCACGGACGACATCGAGGCCTTCTTCGCAGCGCTGTACGGCGCCTACCAGCGCGCGCTGCGCGCCTACAACGCGGTTGATTTCGACGACCTCATCGCACTGCCGGTGACCATGCTGCGCAGTGAAACCCAACTGCGCGAACGTTGGCAGAACCGTATCCACTACATGCTGGTGGACGAATACCAGGACACCAATGGCGCGCAATATGAAATGGTCAGACTCCTGGTCGGGGTGCGCGGCGCGCTGACGGTGGTCGGTGACGACGATCAATCCATCTATGCCTGGCGTGGCGCTCGGCCGGAGAATCTCGCCCGGCTGCGTGAAGACCTGCCGCGCCTGCAGCTGATCAAACTGGAGCAGAACTACCGTTCGACCGGCCGCATCCTGCACGCCGCCAACACCCTGATCAGCAACAATCAGCACGTGTTCGAAAAACGCCTGTGGAGCGAACTCGGCCCAGGTGATCCATTGCGCGCGATCGCCTGCCGGGACGAGGAGGACGAGGCCGAGCGGGTGATCAGCGAGATCCTCAGGCAGCGTTTCCAGAGCGGTGTGCCGTTCAGCGACTTTGCCATTTTGTACCGCGGGAATCATCAGGCACGGCCTTTCGAAAAGGCCTTGCGGCAGCAGAACATCCCTTACTTCTTGAGCGGCGGGACTTCTTTCTTCTCACGCACCGAGGTCAAGGACGTCATCGCCTATCTGCGTCTGCTGACCAATCCAGATGATGACAGGGCCTTCCTGCGCATCATCAATACACCACGCCGCGAGATCGGGACCGGCACCCTGGAGAGGCTCGCGCTGTACGCGGGTCAACGCCAGTGTTCCTTGCTGCACGCGATCGACGAGCTGGGGCTGGACGAGCGCCTGCAGCCGCGCCCACTCGCCAGGCTGCGCGAGTTCGCCGGCTGGCTCGCGCGCCTGCGCAGAGCGAGTGCCGACGATACCGCCGCGGTCACCGCCCGCAGACTGCTCAGCGACCTGGATTACCGTGACTGGCTGGATCGGACGAGTCCGAGCGATGCCGCCGGCGAGCGCCGCTGGGAGAATATCGAAGACCTGATCGCCTGGCTTGGCAGGCTGCAGGATGACGAGCACGACGGCGAATCTCTGGCACAGATGCTCAACCACCTCGCGCTGATGGATATCCTGGACCGCCAGGACGAGGACCAGGGCGGCGACCGCGTGGCATTGATGACCCTGCACGCCGCCAAGGGCCTGGAGTTTCCGCATGTCTTCCTGGTCGGCATGGAGGAGGAACTCCTGCCGCACCGCAGCAGCATCGATGAGGACAACATCGCCGAAGAGCGGCGTCTCGCCTATGTCGGCCTGACGCGGGCTCAGCGGCGCCTGGTCATCACCTGCGCCGAGCGACGCCGGCGCGGCGGCGACATGGTGCGCTGCGAACCCAGCCGTTTCTTGAGCGAGCTACCGGCCGAGGATCTGAGCTGGGAGGGTCGCGGCGTTAAGCTGTCGGCCGAGGAGAGGCAGGCACGAGGGAAGGCGCATCTGGCGAGCCTGAAGGCCATGCTGGACGACTGACGGCGCCCGTTGCCGGCGCGAGCGCGTGGTCACTGGCGCCGCGGACCGGGCCCATGTAGCCGTGACGTTATTCAGCCGCCTTGACCATGTAGACGACGGCCGCCTGGATATCGGCGTCGGACAGGTCGACGCGGCCTCCTTTCGGCGGCATTGCCCCCTTGCCATTGATCGCGCTGGCATGCAGGACATCCATCCCCTGCGCGATACGCGGTCCCCAGGCCGCCTTGTCGCCCAGCTTGGGCGCACCTGCCGCACCGGTCGTGTGGCAGGCGAGACATGCCATACCGTAGACCGATTCACCCTTGGCGAGATCCACTGCGCCCCCACCGCTGGGCGGTGCATCGACCGGCATCACCGCTGCTGCCATGGGCGTTTCGGCTGCTGGCGCCGGTGCGGCCTCGCTCGCAGGCGCCGTCGCAGCGGCAGTCGGGGCAGCGGCAGCGGGGCCAGCCGGCGCGGTGACGTTCACTGAACCTACGGGCCTGATGCGCTCTGCAACCGCAGCGCGCACTCGGGGATCATCGCCCTGTGCCTCTTCGACGGATCCCGTGATGGTCGAGGCTGCGATCAGGATCAGCACAGTGAATACCACCAGTGCGCCCAGAACCAGCAGAAACATGCGTAAAAAGGTGGCGTCGTTGTGTGCAGACACGATCGGTGTTCCTCGCGAGATCAGCTCATCGCCGGTTCCATCCCAGCGACTCAATTCAGGAAATTATAACGACTTGCGTTTGCCCCGGGTACCTCCGGCAGGGTCGGGTGACTTAGTTTTCACTGAAATCGCCGATCTGCAGCAGACGAGGGAGGTCGTGTATCTCGATCCGCTGGCGCTCGCAGACCATGACGCCGTCGGCTCGGAGCCGACGCAGCACCCGGTTGGTGTGAACGGGCGTCAGCCCCGTCAGTTCGCCGAGCATCTCCTGGGTGAGCGGAAAGGGCATGTCGTAGGACCGCCTCTCGTCGCCGTCTCTACGCGGCTCGAGTCGGAAAAACAGTTCGGCGATGAGATGGGCGATGCGCTGCTCGGCCGACTTGCGCCCCAGACCGAGCACTTTCGACTCGCAGGTAGCCAGGTAGCGTGCCTGAATCCCGCTGATGTGGCGCGCCATCTTGACGTCCCGATCAAACATGGCGTGCAGATCGGCCTGCCGAAAGCCGCACACCACGGCATCCGTGATGGCCATGGCGCCATGGCCGTACAGCCCGTCGGTGAGTGCGGCGTAGCCGATGAAGTCGCCCGGCAGCGCCACTCGAAGACCTTGCCGAGCACCTTCGGAATCGCTGCGGTAGAGCATCAGCCAACCCGAGAACAGGGTGTAGGCCATTGTCGCGGGCGCGCCTTCCTCGAAGAGATGGCCCCGCGCCGAGAGCCTGTATTGACCCGTTCGGCGTGACTCGGCCTCGTGCAGATACTCGTCATTGACGACCTGGAACAAGGCCTTCTCACGCACCGGACAGACCGCGCATTGGGTCGGTGCGGGACGCACCTCAGTCATTTTGCTGGTCTTCACCGCCGTGTCTCTCCGGGCATGCAACCTCAGACTCTCGCATGTGCATGGGTCAGCAACCGCTTCCATGGCGCGCCGTCTGCAACGCCACGGTCCATCCCGCAGCGTACGTTTGCCAGGGCGAACAATTCCCCTGCGGCCCTCAGGGGTTGCGGGCGCAGCACCGCCAGGGGCCTCCAGGATTTCGTGTAGACTGCCGCCCGTCCGGCGACCGAGAACCCCGCGCGAATGAGCACTGGCAGCACTGACCCCGCCTTGCAGATTGACGCCCTGTGTTGCGTGCGCGGTGACCGGACGCTGTTTCGCGACCTCGATTTCGAACTGGAGGCCGGCGAACTGCTGCACCTCAAGGGCGAGAACGGCAGCGGCAAGACCACGCTGCTGCGCGCGCTGGCCGGGCTCCTGCTACCGGAATCGGGCGAGATCCGCTGGTGCGGGGAAAATATTCGCCGCCTGCGTGAGGAATATACCCGCCATCTGCTCTACCTGGGTCATCTGAATGGCATTAAGGGCGACCTGACCGCGGTGGAGAACCTGCGAATCGCCGCCGTATTGGATGGTTTTCGACTCACCGAGTCGCGAGCCTGGGAGGTCCTCGGCGAAATCGGGCTGCGGGGACACGAGGACCTGCCTAGCAAGCATCTCTCGCAGGGACAGAAAAGGCGCGTCGCCTTGGCCCGGCTGCTCGTCAACCAGGCCAGCCTGTGGGTCCTCGACGAGCCGTTCACCGCGCTGGATGTCGCCGCGGTGCAGCTGCTGGAGGAGGTCATCCGTCAGCATGTCGAACATGGAGGTCTGGCGGTCGTAACCACCCACCAGGCGGTGGCGATGATCGGCGAACACACCCGCAGCATCACCCTCGGCAGCCGCACATGATGGAGCCCCTCTACTGGATCGTCCGCCGCGATCTGACGATTGCGCTGCGCCGGCGCTCAGACATCTTTACCACCCTGGTGTTCTTCGTGATCGTGGTCAGCCTGTTTCCGCTCGGTATCGGACCCGAGCCCGATACGTTGCGCCTGATCGCACCGGGGATCGTCTGGGTCGGTGCGCTGTTGGCATCGATGCTGGCGCTGGAACAGATCTTTTCCGCCGATCACCGCGATGGCACGCTGGAGCAGATGCTGCTCACACCGCAGCCGGTAGCACTTCTGGTCACCGGCAAGGTCCTGGCCCATTGGCTGGTCAGCGGCCTCCCGCTGGTCCTGATGTCACCGATCCTGGGGTTGCAGTACGACCTATCGTTCGATGCGCTGCTGACGCTGATCCTCTCCCTGCTGCTGGG
>JASFJQ010000197.1:0-5025 GCA_050121305.1 Chromatiaceae bacterium | reverse complement strand
ATTGGATTCTTATACACCTCGGCACCGCGGATCGAGATCGCGTTATCGCCTGCACCTAATTTGTGCATAAGTCAAGCCCCCCAAGGCGCTTTTCGATCTGGCCCCATGCGCCGGGGCCTCGCGGCGCAGCGGCGGACCGCGGGCTGGCCTGCTGCCAAGGTGTCGCGTCCCACGCCGATCCGCGGCGTGTTGTCTCGACTGGTCAAACCGCAAACCGAGACACGAATTCCCCGCCCCATGGGGCGCGCGGTGCGCGCGGACATTGCCTGGATGCTGTCATAAACCCACGACTTGAAATCGCGCCGCTTTGTATGCAATAACCGGCCGAGTCTTGAACTGGAGTCCAATCGTGCCCCGCCTGTCACAACAGATCTTGCGCACCGACGCCTCAGGCATGCCGCTTGAGTGGATCGATTTTCGACAGGCCGCACGACTCCATTTCCTCGGCATGATTGCGTACGTCTGTGGCGAGCCTCTGTTTACGCTGCACGGGGGCATCAACGCCGTCAGCCGCAGGCGCAGCGAGGTGGAGATCAATTCGATCATCGCCACCCACGGGAACCACCGGGTTCGGGACAGCTACACGCCGCCACTGAGCAACCGCACCCTGTTTCAGCGCGATGACCATCTCTGTCTCTACTGCGGCGATCGCTTTCCGCTGCGTGCGCTGTCGCGGGACCATGTGACCCCGATCAGTCAGGGCGGACAGAATCTGTGGACCAATGTGGTCACGGCCTGCACGCGCTGCAACAATCACAAGGCGGGCAGAACCCCCGAACAGGCGGGGCTGGAACTGCTCGCGATTCCGTTTTCGCCGACTCACGCGGAGTACATCTATCTGCAGGGCCGTAATGTCCTTGCCGATCAAATGGAGTTTCTGCGTGCCCATTTTCCGCGCACCAGTCCGCTTCGCGAACGCCTCGACAAGGGCGGCGTGTTGACGACTTGAGCATCTGGCGGGACATCGCGACCCAGATCGCGACAACTACCGGGCAGCCCTTCGACCCTGAGCCACCGCGCGGCCTCGGCGGCGGCTGCATCAATAGCGCATTTCGCCTGAGTGACGGCCGCCAGACCTGGTTCGTGAAGACCAACCGCGCGGCAAGGCTCGGCATGTTCGAGGCAGAGGCGGAGGGCCTCAGCGCGCTGGGCGCCAGCAATACCCTCTGCGTACCCGCGGCGCTGTGCACCGGCAGTCGCGATGATGTCAGTTACATCGTGATGCAGCACCTCAGCCTCGGGCCTGGCACACCGCTGGGCTGGCGAATGGCGGGCGAGCGGCTCGCCGAGATGCATCGCAACAGTGAGCATGCATTCGGTTGGCGGCGCAACAACACCATCGGCGCGACACCGCAGCACAACGACTGGCGAGACGACTGGATCGCCTTCTGGCGCGATCAGCGCCTGGGATTCCAGCTCGCGGAGGCGGCGCGTAACGGCTATGGGGGTCGACTGCAGACGCTCGGCGAACAATTGCGCGAGCGCTTTGCAGTCCTGATCGACCATGCACCGCGACCGGCATTACTGCATGGCGACCTGTGGAGCGGCAACCTGAGTTTCACCGAAAATGGTGAACCCGCGATCTATGATCCCGCGACCTATTTCGGCGACCGCGAGGCCGAGCTGGCGATGACCGAACTCTTCGGTGGCTTCCACCCCGATTTTTATGCCGCCTACCGGGCGTCCTGGCCGCTGGACAGCGGTTATCGGGTGCGCAAGACCCTGTACAACCTGTATCACGTGCTCAATCACCTGAATCTCTTCGGTGGTGGTTATGGCGCCCAGGCGGAACAGATGATGCGGGCGCTATTGGCCGAGTGCTGAGTCTAGCCTGCTTTTCTCACCGATTTCCTGCTGCGGCCCCCGATACGCTCGCTATCACGTGGCGCTGTCCGAGGCCATCCCTGGCATCGGCCCTTCGGGCGCACCGCGTGCGACCCGTTTCGCTCCTGGCGAAACGGTCTCGTTGCAGCCGGTTCGACGTAGTGTCGGCTACGCCTTCACCGGCTTCCACTCCCTGCACCCCGCCACAGCGGCGTCTCGGCGCCCTCGTTACGAAAAACGGTGAGATATGCAGGCTGCCCTCAATGCAGGAATCTGCCGTGCGCAAGAAACTCCCGAATCTGGCGCCTGACCTCAGGACTAAACATCAGCAGCGTGTGGCTGCTATCGACCACGATGAAGTCACGCATCTCCGCCAGACGCGTACTCTCGACAGATACCGCACCGTCGTTCTCGCCGGGAAACAGCGGAGAGAACCAGGGCTGCAGCGAACGCCGAGCGGCAATCACACCGATCTCTGCGTTGATCGGCCTCAGCTGGTTTACGATGCCGTCCGACCCGGTGCCCAATTGCTGCCCGACCTGCCCCATCAACCAGCGATACAGCGGCCAGTCCCTCACATGATCGGCAACCTCGCTGCCATGGTTTGGGGGTGCCAGCATCACGATCCGGCTGCCGCCGGGTAGCGCCGCCGCCTGCAGGTAGTAGCGGATCAGGATACCGCCCAGCGAATGTGCCACGACATGCACGGCGCTGCGCTCGCCGCATGACTGGACCGCCGGCCGAACATAGCGCTCCACGAGTCCGGCGATGTCATAGGACCGGGTTGGATAGCCCAGGTTGCGGATACGATAGCCGGTGCGGCGGAGGTCGCGCGCGAGCGGGATCATCGAGGCCGACGAGCGCGCCATACCGTGCAACAGCACTACCCAGGGGGGCGCGCTATCGGCTGGTGACGCGGGCATCAGGGGTCTTTGCCGCAGGCCTGGCGGTAGGCGGGTCGTAGCCGCTCCATCTCGGCGGCACGCTGCTGGTCATTCAGGTAGCGGCGCTCGCCGTCATCCCCCTTGATGTAGACCGGGCCAGCATAGGCCAGCCGACGCCAATAGCGCTGCACGCGTTGACACTCCCGTGCCAACTGTCGCGCGCGCTGGTCCTCGCGTTCGCGCCTGGCCTCGTCCTGCTCGCGCTCGTAGGTGTAGGCATCCAGCAGGCGCTTCTGCCGCGCGCGCCGCTCCGCGGCGTCGGCATCCTTGGCACCGGGCGGCGCTTCGGTCGACGGCATGTCGAGGCGTTTTGCCCCCTGCGGCGGCGGCCGCTGGCCGTAATGCACCTGCCCATTTTCGTCCGTCCAGCGATAGACATCAGCAGCGGGCGCCGCCAGTGCCACCATCAGGCCGACGAAGAACAGCAGCCATCGCATCTTCGGGTTCCTCACACAGGACCTGCAGACATCATACTGCCTTCGCCAAGCATTGAGAGGGGACCTGCATAGCTCACCGTTCTTGGTAACGCGGTCGCCGGGACGTCCGCTGTGACGGCGCGTGGCGGAGCGACAAAAAATGGGCGCCCGAGGGCGCCCAAATGAGGCTCGTTGGAATAGATCTCAGACGATGCCGGAGCCGCGTGTACCGGTAAACTCCGGATAGGCCTCGAGGCCGCATTCGCCAATGTCGGTGCCCTCGTATTCCTCTTCTTCGCTGACGCGGATGCCCATCACAGCCTTGATGACCAGCCACACCACGAAGCTCACAACGAATACCCAGACGAAGATGGTGGCAGCGCCGACCAACTGGCCGAAGAAACTGGTGCCGTCGTTGGTCAGCGGCACCGCGAGCAGCCCCCATATGCCTACGGTCCCGTGCACCGAGATGGCACCGACCGGGTCGTCTATCTTCATCTTGTCCAGGGCGACGATCGAGAACACCACCAGCGCACCGCCGGCTGCGCCGATCAGGGTCGCCGTCAATGCTGACGGCGTTGACGGCTCTGCGGTAATCGCGACCAGCCCCGCCAGGGCGCCGTTCAGCGCCATCGTGAGGTCGGCCTTTCCGAACAGCAGTCGCGCGACGATCAGTGCGGTAACCAGACCGCCGGCAGCGGCGGTATTGGTATTCAGGAAGACCATCGCGACCGAGTTGGCATTGGCGATATCGCCGAGCTTGAGCACCGATCCGCCGTTGAATCCGAACCAACCCATCCAGAGGATGAAGGTACCCAGTGTGGCCAGGGGCAGATTGGCCCCTGGGATGGCATTGACCTTGCCGTCTTTGCTGTATTTGCCTTTGCGCGCGCCGAGCAACAAAACTCCAGCAAGCGCGGCAGACGCACCGGCGAGATGCACAATCCCGGAACCTGCAAAGTCGGAGAAGCCGAAATCGTCACCGAGGCTGTACAGGCCGAACACCGAGCCGCCGCCCCAGGTCCAGTTACCCTCCATCGGGTAGATGAAGCCCGTCATCACCACTGCGAACAGCAGAAACGCCCACAGCTTCATGCGCTCGGCGACCGCGCCGGAGACAATCGACATCGCGGTGGCGACAAACACTACCTGGAAGAAGAAGTCGGCGGCACCCGCATAGACCGAATCGCCGCCGAAGCCGTTCTCCGCCGAGGCCTTGAGGGCGTCCTCGACCAGCGTCTCGCCGCCTGCGATACCACTTAAGAAATAGTCCCCGCCGTACATGATCGCGTAGCCGCAGATCAGGTACATGATGCATGAGACCGCATACAGGGCGACGTTCTTCGTCAGGATCTCGGTGGTGTTCTTGGCGCGCACCAGACCCGATTCCAGCATGGCGAATCCAGCCGCCATCCACATTACCAGTGCGCCACAGATCAGAAAGTAGAAGGTGTCTATAGCATACTGGAGTTCAAAAATATTGTTTTCCATTGGAAACCTCCAGCCGGTTTAAAGGGCTTCAGAACCGGACTCGCCCGTGCGGATACGGACGGCCTGGTTCAGTTCATAGATGAATATCTTGCCGTCGCCGATCTTGCCGGTCTTGGCGGCCGCGCTGATCGCCTCGATCACCGGATCGAGCTGAGCGTCGTCAATCGCGATCTCGACCTTAATCTTGGGCAGAAAGTCCACGACGTATTCGGCGCCGCGATACAGCTCGGTGTGGCCCTTCTGACGACCGAAGCCCTTGACCTCGGTCACGGTGATACCCGTGACGCCGATGTCGGACAGGGCCTCGCGCACGTCATCGAGCTTGAACGGCTTGATGATTGCTGCAACCA
>JASFJQ010000196.1:0-5042 GCA_050121305.1 Chromatiaceae bacterium | reverse complement strand
GATCGGGTTCGGCACCCGATCTCTAATCCGCAAGGGTGGCCTATTGCGCCTTGGTAATTATTCTCTGAGAGCCGCGATCTTACTGTCTTTGATTGGCGTCTTCGCGTCCCCCTGTGTTCTAGCCTATGACCCAACTACGGCCCTCGGAAGCCTTGGCCAGACTGAACTACAGCAGCGCACCGGCGATGCAGTACAAACGGTCTGCGGGCAACTGGGCCAGTTGCCCGACCGAAGCAGTCTGCAAGACGATCTCTTCGATCGCTGCGGCAATATGGTGGGCAACGCCTCGGTTTTGACAGGCGGAGGACCCGCTGAGGCGAAATCGCTGGGCTGGACTACGGATGCAGAGGTCGCGGCCGTTGTGCAGACGGTGGCGAACGAGGAACTGGCGGCCACCAGGACGATGGCGACCCAGCTCGGCAGTGGCCAGGCCAACATCGGTATCAATCGGCTACAGTCGCTACGTCGCGGCGTCCGTTTCAGCGCCTTTGGCAACGGAATTAGCATATTCGAAGGTATCGCCGACAGCGATCCCGGAGCGCGAGACCAGCAGATGCCACGTGGTGGCGCCGCGGGCGACCCGCTAGCCGGCAGCTGGGGCTTTTTTGTCAACGCCAACTATGCGACCGGTGACCGCGACCGCACCGACCGCGAGGACGAATTCGACTACGATGCTTACGGGGCAACGGTCGGCGCCGATTACCGTCTCGACGACAACAATATTGTTGGTGGGATGGTGGGCTACGGCAATGTCGATGCGGATTTCGACAGCAACGGTAATTTTACTTCCTCGCCAAACGATTCACCGGGCGGCAAGGTCGACGCCGATAGTTGGGGCGTCGCGCTCTATGGTACCCACTATCAGGACAATTTTTACATCGACGGGCTGATCGGTTACACACGCACCGACTACGACATGAGGCGCAAGATCTCGTTGCCGCTCGGGCCGAATCCCGGCGACTCCGAGGCCGCAATCGCAACCAAACGGACCGCCCGAGGCGATACGGATAGCGACAGCTTCACCATCGGGGTCGGGGGTGGTTTGGACCTGCAGGCGGGCTCTTTAACCTACGGTCCATTTGCTCGGTTGACCTACCAGGAAACCAAGATCGACGACTACAAAGAGAACAACGCCGGGGGCCTCAACTTGACCGTCGATGACCAGGACTGGGACTCTCTGACCAGCACCCTGGGTGCAGGGGCCAGCTACGCCTCCAGCCAGGACTGGGGCGTCCTGATCCCGTTTGCGCGCGTCGCCTGGGTGCATGAGTTCGAGAACGATTCCCAGAGCATGAAGGCGTTCTACACCGTGGATCCGCAGCAGAACAACCTGGTCGCACGTACCGACAACCCGGATCGCAACTACTTCGAACTGGGTCTTGGTGTATCTGCGGTAGTGCGTGGGGGCCTGCAGGCATTCTTCGATTATCAGACGCTGCTGGGTTACAGCGACCTCACTGACCACATCTTCACCGTCGGGATCCGCAGCGAGCTGTAGAGACCGGCACATCACGGCCCCCGCCATGGATTGGCTGCGGGGCGGTGCCCCTCTGAATCGCCCGCAGTTGGCGCGGCTATTTCGGCGCCCAGTTAAATTTTGGTTGTTTTTGAGGCTGGGAGCTGCACCGAGGCATGCCTCACCGATCGACGCCGACGCATGTTTCATCGGTCCGCCTTTTGCGCGGTGAGCGGTCGCTACACAGCGAGCTACCTCATCCTATCCGCGGCAACCGGCTAAACGCCGCGAATCCCTCCGGGCGGGGGCTGGGTTCGGGTGCCTCGTTGGCAAACGTTGCTGTAGGACCGACACTGTGATTTTTTTTGTTAGCCTTTAGCGAACATTTCTATGACCCCGGGCCGACTGAGTGGGCCCGCCAACCTGACAAGAGCATCATTTTTTATCTTTCAAAACATCGGATTACGAATTTTTGACCAATGATGGCCAATGTTGGCACGGCAGCTGCAGACTCCGAAGTGCGAGCCGAGGCGCTCACAGATGAATACCTTAACCTACCGACCAGGAGATACTGACATGCTGACCATCAAAGACCTTTCCGCAAGCAAAGAACTCGACCGTGCTGCCATGACCACCGTGCGTGGAGGTGCCTTGGAGCGGGTCTCGCCATTCTTCGGCATCTTTAGCGCACCCACCATCGACGCCGGTGTCCACGAACTGTCGCAAGCCCAGGGCGCTGCCATCAACCAGTCCGGCAACATGGGCGGCTTCAACGTTGCTGCAAATGGGCAGTACCAGAACGGCGTTGCTGGCCAAGTCGTCAGTGGCTTTGGTGGCCCGGTTCTCGTCGCCTGAGCCGAGCCGGTATGTTGCACGCCCCCTCTGGGGTGTGCAAGACGCAACGGGGGTCTTCGGACCCCCTTTTTTTTGGTGCGCCCAGCATGGGCGCACTCTTGTGGGTGGAAGTCCCACCGTGAGTTGATCACAGCGAACGAAGTGAAGCGCAACTGCGGAAGGGTGACCGACCGTGGGGAGGAAGCGTGGATCGAAGCTGCGAGCCGATGGACAAGAATCGGATAGAAGGCGCTGCCGGGCAGGGCGAGCGGGCCAGAAACCGCGAAGCTCTTGTGATCAAGGTGACGTGGCGTAGATCCGGCGGTTGTGCAGTGAAGGAGTGCGTTCTTACCTGGGGAGATCTCGCCTTATGCCTGAAAGGGCGACGTGGAGACACGGAGCGAGAAGTCAGCAGAGGCCGTATTAGCCGCGAGGTGAAGGGCCGAACGAGAAGGAGTGCTTAAGTCCGTGGCGATGTCGAAGGCCAGGCGTCAGATGCCCGCATCAGCGGGGCGGTCGGGTGAGGTGAGCGGTGAAGCCGGTCATCAGCCTGACAGCGACGAAGCCGACGGCCCGCGCCGCGAGGACGAGGGCGCAGGGTCAGGGCTGCTTGGGGTAGCGCTGACGAGAGAGAACCTGCTGCGGGCCTGGAAACGGGTCAAGGCCAACAAGGGCTCGGCGGGGGTGGACGGTCTGGACATTGGCCAGACTGCGGCCCACCTCAAGACAGCCTGGCCGACGATCCGAGACCAACTGCTGCAGGGGACGTACCGGCCAAGTCCGGTACGACGGGTGAGGATCCCGAAGCCGGGAGGTGGCGAGCGCGCGCTTGGCATCCCGACGGTGACGGATCGGCTGATCCAGCAGGCCCTGCTGCAGGTCTTGCAAGCGCGTATCGATCCGACCTTTTCCGACCACAGCCATGGCTTTCGGCCCGGCCGCCGGGCGCACGATGCGGTGCGTCAAGCCCGGCACTACGTGCAGGACGGCTACCGGATGGTGGTGGATGTGGATCTGGAGAAGTTCTTTGACCGGGTCCACCACGACATCCTGATGGAGCGGCTGTCCAGGCGGGTGAAGGACAGGGCCGTGTTGCGGCTGGTTCGTCGCTACCTGAACGCCGGGATCATGGATGGCGGGGTGGCCATGGTGCGACACGAGGGGACGCCGCAAGGAGGCCCTTTGTCACCACTGCTGGCCAACGTGCTGCTGGACGAGGTGGACCGGGCGTTGGAGCGGCGAGGCCACCGCTTTGTTCGCTATGCCGACGACTGTAACGTTTATGTTCGCAGTCGGCGGGCGGGCGAACGGGTGCTGGCGGGTCTGCGCCGGCTCTATGGCCGACTCCATCTGAAGGTCAACGAGGCCAAGACGGCTATCGCGCCGGCGACGGGCCGCAAGTTCCTGGGCTACGCGTTGTGGCGCAGTGCGGGCGGGCAGGTCAGATGCGCGGTGGCCGCCAAGGCGTTGTCGACGTTCAAGCAGCGGGTGCGGTGGCTGACTCGGCGTCTGGGTGGGCGTAGCCTGCCGGAGGTGGTGGAACGGCTGCGGCGTTATCTGCTGGGCTGGAAGGGCTACTTCCACCTGGCGCAAACGCCGGGGGTGTTCCGCCAGCTCGACGAATGGCTGCGCCATCGCCTACGGGCGATCCAGCTCAAGCAGTGGCGCCGGGGCCGGACGATGCACCGGGAACTGTTGGCGCTGGGTGCCTCGCCCTGCGATGCCCGACGTATCGCGGCGAACAGCCGGCGCTGGTGGCACAACAGTCGGTTCCTGCTGAATCGCGCCCTGCCGATCGCGTACTTCGATCGGCTCGGCCTGCCCCGTCTCTCATGACCTCAACTTATCGAACCGCCCGGTGCGGACCCGCATGCCGGGTGGTGTGGGAGGGGCCCGGTCCGCTATGCTGATCGCCCCTATCCCGATTGCATTCCGCCACACGCGCCCCCCGACCTGAGGCCCTTTCGTGGGTACCGAAGATGGCCCTCAGGGCGCGAGCAGGTGGTCGCCAGGTCGTTGTGTGGCACCGAACTGATAGATGAAAGATGTTGGCCTGGTACGGACACTCGATCTAGTCGGTGCCGGCCCTGCCTCTGGAGGATACGGGGCGGCTCGTTAAAAGATATTTGAAAAACAGATACTTATATAAATCTCACTGTCTTTCCACGCTACCTGGCACGCCAACTGCGTTACACCAGGTGTGAGCAGAAACGCTCAACACCTGAAGCCCTTAAACAATAGATTTGGAGAACTGACATGTTGACTATCAAAGACCTTTCCGCAAGCAAAGACCTCGACCGCGCCGCGATGACCGACGTGCGTGGGGGTAGGCTGGGACCGGTAGTTCCTTTTTTCGGGATCGTTAACGCGCCGATCATCGACACAGGCGTCCACGAACTGTCACAAGTCCAGGGCGCTGCCATCGACCAGTCCGGCAACATGGGCGGCTTCAATGGCGTTGCCAACTGGCAGTACCAGAACGGCGTTTCCGGCCAGGCCGTCGGCTAAGGCCAAATTGGTCTACTGCATGTCCTTAGGGGCGTGCCGCGATGAAACGGGGGTCTTCGGACCCCCGTTTTTTTTTGGTGCGCCCAGCATGGGCGCACTCTTGTGGGTGAAAGTCCCACCGTGAGTTGATCACAGCGAACGAAGTGAAGCGCAACTGCGGAAGGATGACCGACCGTGGGGAGGAAGCGTGGATCGAAGCTGCGAGCCGATGGACAAGAATCGGATAGAAGGCGCTGCCGGGCAG
>JASFJQ010000195.1:0-5059 GCA_050121305.1 Chromatiaceae bacterium | reverse complement strand
AGGCCCGGCCCCGGGAACGGGTGGCGATAGATCATCTCGAACGGCAGGCCCAGTTCGATACCGACCCGCCGCACCTCATCCTTGAACAGCTCGCGCAGCGGCTCGACCAGTTTGAGCTTCATATAGTCCGGCAGACCGCCGACGTTGTGATGCGACTTGATGACATGCGCCTTGCCCGAGGCCGCACCGGCAGATTCGATGACATCCGGGTAGATCGTGCCTTGCGCGAGAAACTCGAAGTCTTCCAGCTTGGCCGCCTCTTCCTCGAAGATGTCGATGAACAGGTTGCCGATGACCTTGCGTTTCTGCTCCGGATCGGCGATCCCCCTCAAAGCCTTGAGGAAACGATCTTCGGCATTGACGCGGATGACGTTTACCCCCATGTGCTCGGCGAAGGTCGCCATGACCTGATCGCCCTCGTGCAGACGTAACAGGCCGTTGTCGACAAACAGGCATACCAGACGGTCGCCGACCGCACGATGCAGCATCGCCGCGACCACCGATGAATCCACGCCGCCGGACAAGCCGAGCACGACGCGCCCATCCCCGATCTGCTCACGGATACTGCGGATCCCTTCTTCGATGATACTGCTGGGATTCCACAATGCCTCGCAGCCGCAGATTTCGAACAGAAAACGCTCCAGGATGCGGCCGCCCTGGCGGGTATGAGTCACTTCGGGGTGAAACTGCAGCCCGTAGAAGTTACGCGACTCATCGGCCATACCCGCGAGCGGGGCGTTATCGGTGGTGCAGATCGCTGTAAAGTTCGGCGGCAGCTCCTCGACCCGATCACCGTGGCTCATCCAGACATCCAGCAACCCCCAGCCTTCCGGACTGGTGTGATCCTCAATGTCGCGCAACAGCCGCGAGTGGCCTCGCGCGCGGACCTGGGCATAACCATATTCATGCTTTTCCGAAGGCTCCACCCGTCCGCCCAGCTGCGCGGCCATGGTCTGCATGCCGTAGCAGATACCGAGCACCGGGATCCCCATGTCGAAGATCTGTGACGGCGCGCGCGGCGTGTCTTCTCCAGTGACCGTTTCCGGACCACCCGACAGGATGATGCCGCTCGGTTTACTCGACTGCAGCGCCGCCAGACAGTGGTCATAGGGCCAGATTTCGCAATATACGCCGGCCTCGCGCACACGCCGCGCAATCAACTGGGTGTATTGTGATCCGAAGTCGATGATCAGGACCCGATGCGCATGGATGTCGATGGTCATTACGATCCTTCCAGATGAGACCGCATGCGGCATGCGCCATCAGTCTCGGTGACCGCCCTGCTACACGGCCGCGCTCTGTGCGCCGGGCGGTACAGGCGGGTGACGACAGGGCGACATTTGATCAGTCAGGACGGTACCTGCGCAAGCCGCCGCGTCGGCGCTGTTTCGAGCGAGGGTCAATCGCGGCGATAGTTGGGTGCTTCTTTGGTGATCTGCACGTCATGTACGTGCGACTCACGGACACCCGCATTGGTCACCCGCACGAACTGCGGCTTGGTGCGCATTTCATCCAATGAGGCGCAACCGGTATATCCCATACTCGATCGAATCCCGCCAACCAGCTGCGTGATCACATTGACGAGCGGGCCCTTGTAGGGGACACGGCCCTCGATCCCCTCCGGCACCAGCTTCTCTTTCTTGGTGGTCTCCTGGAAGTAGCGGTCGCTGGACCCCTGCTGTCCCCCCATGGCCCCAAGCGAGCCCATGCCGCGATACGACTTGTAGGAGCGGCCCTGGTAGATCTCGACCTCGCCGGGAGACTCGTCGGTGCCGGCGAACAGGCCGCCGATCATCACGGAATGCGCACCCGCGACAATCACTTTGGCGATGTCCCCCGAGTAGCGCAGTCCACCGTCGGCGATTACCGGGACCCCCGTGCCGAGCAGTGCGGTCGCGACATTGTCGACGGCAGTCACCTGTGGCACGCCGACGCCAGCGACGATGCGGGTAGTGCAGATCGAGCCCGGACCGATGCCCACCTTGACGGCATCCGCGCCGGCCTCTGCCAACGCCAGACCGGCCTCCGCAGTCGCAATATTCCCACCGATGACCTGCAGGTCCGGGAAGTGTCGCTTGATCCAGGTGACGCGATTGAGAACGCCCACCGAGTGGCCATGCGCAGTATCGACGGTAATGACATCGACGCCCGCCTCCACCAACAATTCGACCCGCTCCTCAGTGCCCTCGCCGACGCCGACGGCCGCACCCACGCGCAGTCGCTCCTCTGAATCACGGCAGGCGTCTGGGAAATCGGTTGCCTTCTGAATGTCCTTGACGGTGATCAGGCCACGCAGCTCGAAGTCTTCGTTGACGACCAGCACCTTTTCGATGCGGTGTTGATGGAGCTTCGCGACCACCTCATCCCGGCTGGCGCCCTCGCGGACGGTCACCAGGCGGTCCTTGGGCGTCATGATCGAACTCACCTTTTCGTCCAGGCGCGTCTCGAAGCGAAGGTCACGACCGGTAACGATGCCCACGAGCTCACTACCGTCGACCACGGGGACCCCAGAGATGTGATTTGATCGTGTAAGCTCGAGTACCTCGCCGATGCTCAGGTGCGGCGACACCGTGATCGGATCGTGTATCACGCCGCTTTCGTAGCGCTTGACAATGCGCACATGCGCCGCCTGATCCACCGCCGACATGTTCTTGTGCACCATGCCGATACCGCCCGCCAGGGCCATCGCGATCGCCAGGCGCGACTCCGTCACCGTATCCATGGCCGCGGACACCAGTGGGATATTGAGGTCGATACCGCGGCTGAGTCTAGTCGCGAGACTGACGTCTTTCGGCAGCACCTCAGAGCGTGCCGGCACCAGCAGCACGTCGTCGAAAGTGAGGCCTTCTTGATCTTGGGCGAGGCGCATACGTGAGTCCAGCTTAGGGTTGCGAGTGGCCGGAGATTATAGGATTTGACGAAAACTCGGTAAACTGGTTAGGCTTCTGAGATTGTCGTGGCCGGTAGCGTAAGCTATGGCGGTCTCGGCAACAAAGCACGCCCCCATGCACCGGCCGACTCAGGCCATGCCCGAGAGACAACATAAAGGCAGGGACCCGGGCGTTTGCCAAAAGAACAAATCGAGACCCAAAGGAGATTCCGCCTAATGACGAAGATTGTATGGCTAGCCGCCTCGTTCACGCTCGGCCTGGCGCTCAGCGGATGTGCCCAGCAGGAGACCAAATCGAGCGCCGCTCCGGCCCCCAGCGACCCGGCCGCCGCCTACGAGACGGCGATGGCCAATGCCACCGCCGCGCAAAAGAAAGCGGCCTCCGTCGGCGGCGAATGGCGCGATACCGGAAAAACGATGAAAGAGGCGGAAGAGGCCGCCAAAGCCGGCGACTACGCCAAGGCGAAGTCACTGGCCGACAAGGCTACATTCCAGTACGAGGCCGGCTACGAACAAGCGCAGAGCCAGAAGAACGTCGGAAACCCGCGCTATCTGCACTGACCCGATGATGCGATCGTTGGCTGCGCCAGCCGGGCAGCACCCGGCTGGCGCAGCCTAGCGGCAGCATGTCGACATCTGCGGCAAACAACCGCGATATCTATTCAATAAGTCGGTTGACTGCCGAGGCACGCGCCGTCCTAGAGGGCAGCTTCCCGCTGCTCTGGGTCGAGGGTGAGATATCCAATCTGGCCAGGCCGCGTTCAGGTCATCTCTATTTCAGCCTGAAAGACGCCCACGCCCAAGTGCGATGCGCACTTTTCCGTGCCAAACGGCAGCTATTGCGCTTTGCGCCCGACAACGGCGATCAAGTCCTCGCGCGTGTCCGGGTGAGTTTCTACGAGCCGCGCGGCGATTTTCAACTGATCATCGAGCACCTCGAACCCGCCGGTGCCGGATCCGCGCAGCGCGCCTTCGAGGCCTTGAAGAACAAGCTGCAGTCGGAAGGCCTATTCGATGCGGCCCGCAAACGCCCACTGCCTGCGTTCCCGCGTCGCCTGGGTGTGATCACCTCACCGTCCGGCGCGGCGATCCGCGACGTGTTGCAGGTGCTGCGCAGACGGGCGCCTCACCTCGCGGTGACCATCTACCCTTCTCAGGTCCAAGGCGCCGAAGCGGCGGGGGAACTCCGTGAGGCGCTCGCAATCGCGCTGCAGCGTGCCGACTGCGACGTCCTATTGCTGACCCGCGGTGGCGGCTCGATCGAGGACCTCGCTGCTTTCAACGATGAATCGCTGGCGCGCAGCATCTGCGCCGCGCAGATCCCCGTCGTCAGCGCGGTCGGCCATGAGATCGATTTCACCATTGCCGATTTCGTTGCCGATCGCCGGGCGCCGACGCCATCGGCGGCTGCAGAATTGATCAGCCCAGACGACGAGGCCCTGAACCGGACGATAGCCGCACTTCTGCAGCGACTGCTCGGCACGTGGCGGCGGCGTACTGTGCAGGACCGACGACAGCTCGAGCGATTACAGGGCCGTCTGCAGCGCGCTGCACCCGCCGGCCGACTGCGCCAGCATCAGCAGCGTCTGGACGGCCTGGACCTGCGTCTACTGCGCAGCATCCGCGAACGGCTGCGCAGCGACGACCAGGTCGTCGCCGTCGTCTCACGCCGGCTGCTTGGCCGCAGCCCGCTATCTCGCCTCCAACTGCTCGCGCAACGCCTGGCGCCACTGCCGGAGCGCCTCTATCAGGCCTGGCAACATAGCGCACGTCGTTCCGCCGAGCAGCTCGGTGCTGCGGCTCGCCAGCTGCATGCGGTCAGCCCGCTGGCGACCATGCAGCGCGGCTATGCGATCCTGCGTCGGCCCGAGCGGCATAGGGTCGTGACGCAGGTAGCGCAGGTCGCGGTCGGTGAACAGCTGGAGGCACTGCTGGTCGACGGCCGATTGGCATTGCGCGTGGATCGTATTGCGCCAGGCAGCCCGGCCGCCGAGAAAGACGATTATTGAGACATGTGTGCCGAACTGATAGTGGGGCTAGCTCGAATGGCACTTACTTAGCCGATACGGGTTGTTACTGGAGGAAGCGTCGGCGGCACGGATGCCGTCGTCGAGCCTACATGGAGGTATTTACGGCGTCTTCCGGAAGAAACGACCCGTATTGGCATGA
>JASFJQ010000194.1:0-5060 GCA_050121305.1 Chromatiaceae bacterium | reverse complement strand
GTGATCGTGGCCCTGCTGATGATGGCCACCATCGATCGGGCGCTGAATGTGATCTGGGAGGTCAAGGCGCAGCGCAGTTTTGCCAGCAAGTTCCTGATCTACTGGGCGGTGCTGTCCTTGGGTCCGGTGCTCATCGGCGCCAGCGTGCTGGTGACCTCCTACCTGATCTCGCTCCCTATCCTGTCGGAGGCCGCGAGCAGCGGGGTTGGGCGCGGCCTGCTCGGCCTCACCCCTGTCACCGCCTCCGCGGTGGCCTTCACGATGGTGTATACCGTGGTCCCGAATCGCAGGGTGCGTATGGGCCATGCGCTCGCTGGTGGGGTCTTCGCCGCGGTCCTGTTCGAGATAGCGAAGCGCGGCTTCGCCTTCTATATCACCCAGTTTCCGACCTATGAGGCGATCTATGGCGCCTTGGCGACCGTCCCGATATTCCTGGTCTGGTTGTACCTGTCTTGGATCGTGGTGCTGCTGGGCGCCGAGGTGACGCACTGTCTGAGCATCTACCGTTGGAGCACCAGCGATCAAAGCCGGTGCAGGATCGGCATGGGCGACGCCATTGCGGTGCTGTTGGCGCTGGACGAAGCGGCCAGCCGTGGGCTCGCCCCGAGCACTGCGGAACTCTCGGCCTACAAGAAACGCTGGCTGGAGCCCCAATTGGAGGATCTTCTGGCCGAACTAAAGGGCCTGCAGTGGGTTCACATGACGCGCGATGGTGGCTGGGTGCTGGCCCGGCGCCTGGCGGATTCGAGCCTGTTGGATCTCTTCGAGAGCCGGCGCTTCAGTCTGCCGCGCGAGGACGACCCGGACTGGCCGACCGACGGGGCGCTGGCGGACGCGATGCGTGCCGCACATGCCGGCGTCGCAGCGGCGCTGGACGTGCCGCTGGGTGGCTTCCGGCTGCAGCGCGCCGATCCGGTAAACTTGCGCAATGAATCCAAGCCCCCCGGGTAAGCGAGGCATTTTCAGCTCTCGGCGATCTCCACCACGATATAGGCGATGCGCTGATAACCCGCGAGGAGCGTCAGCATGCGCAGGTTGTAACGTTGCTGCGCGCCCTCGACGACCACCAGGTCGCCCTCACGAAAGATGCTGCTGGCCGCCAGCAGCAGATGCTGCGTGCCCTCGCTGGCATGCTGCAGCACCGCATAGTTGGTGCCCCGCGTGCGCTCGGTGGCGCTGCCGGTGATCGCCACGGGGATCAGGCGGCCCGGCAGTTTCTCCACGCCGATCTCGATCTGTTGCTGGTCTGTGGTTACCAGGCGTTTGATACGCCCGGCAAAGCCGACTGGCGCGGTCTCCCGCGCTGCGGCCTCGGCCTCCGCCAGGATCGGCTCGCCGACGCTCAATGGCGGGTTCAGTGGGCCCTGCATGGCGAATGCCGCGCCGGTGCGTGACTGGTTGATCTGCCGGCAGGCGATGGGCACGAGTTCATGGCGGCTCGGGCTCTCCGAATCGGTGAGTTCGGTCAGGCGTCGATGGACGCTGTGCAGTCCGTGCAGCAGACGGAACGGATGATTGCGCGCCCGGCGCGGACTTTGTCGCTGTTCCGGCGTCTTGCGGCCCTTGATCAGGCGGTTGAAGGCCTGCAGCAGACCCTGCGGTGCCGTCGGGTCATCTGCCAGCCGCTGCACGAAGCGATCGCTCGCCAGATAACGGATGTCCGGTCCGGGTTTGCTGCGCCGCGCCGCCGCCAGCGGCATCTGCGAGCCGCCGATATCCACCGGTATCGCCGCGGCACCCTGCGGCAGCAGCGTGAGTTCGAGCAGCTCGCTGTTCGCGCCTGTCCAGGCATGCCAGCGCTGAATGTCGCCCGGCAGATGCTGGTGCGGATCACACAGCGTGATCAGCAGGACACGAGAAAACAGGCCGCGCGTCGTCCGCGGCTGGTCCGGCTCGACCGATAGACCCGTCATCGGCTGGTCGGCCAGCTGAAGGTGCTCCGCGAGCAGGAATAGGTGCAGCAGCAGCCTCCAGGCCTGCGGCGCCAGTCGGCGATAGTGCAGACGCTCTATATTCAGCGCGCTGTCGAGCAGGCCCATCGCGCGGTAGAGCGTGTCGGCCTGCGGCGCCTTGCCGCTCTCGAGCATCTGGTTGGCCATCCGCAGCTGGCCGTAGGCGGATTCGTTCAACAACTCGATCGTCAGGTGCTCCAGCTGATCCAGCAGGACGGCATTGTCAGGGTTGTTCTTGAGGCGCTCCCGTACAATCTGCAGCAGCTTATCGAGGGGTTCGTCATAGAGCGCCAGCAGCGCGGCAAAGCGCGGCCCCGGGGAAGGGTCGCGCACCAGCAGGCGCAGCTGATGCAGCAGATGCTCGGCAGCCTTCGGCGGATTGCCGAGCGGCAGGCTGTCGACCCAGCGGCGCAGGTCACGTGGCGACAGCAGCGCGGCCGGGTGTCGTGCGACAGCAACCGGGGGGATCGGAAGCGGGCCAGGGTTGGGCTGATTGGACGGAGCGTTTACCATTCGATGGGTCGGTTCAGGCTAAGATCGGAGCACTCGACGCGGCATCGCACCTTTTCGCCCGGTTGCGGTCTACTCGCCAAGTCTACGGCCTGGAACCGATACCGGCCACCGGCGGCGCGAATGTTGCTCCGGCTGTGGAAGATCTCTGCCATGCGCTGCATCCCTGGGCGTTGGCTCGACTTTATTACGGGGTTCGTCTTGATGTCACGTCTGAACACACTTTCTCCCTCGGTCGCGACCCTGCTTGCGTTACTCGTCCTGCCTGCCGCGCTGTGGGCCGGGGCCTCGGTCGCGAACGCAGCGCAGGGCAATTTCACGCTGCCGGACCTTCAGGGGCAATCGCACAGTCTGTCCGACTACCGCGGTAAATGGGTGGTGGTCAATTACTGGGCAACCTGGTGTCCTCCCTGTCTGGAGGAGCTGCCTGAGCTCGAGGTGTTCCATAGCGCCGCCGAGGGCAGGGCCGTGGTACTCGGCGTCAATATGGAGTCGATCGACCAGCCGAGGCTGCGCGACTTCGTCGAGGAACAGTTCCTGTCTTTCCCGATACTCATCGCCACGGAGAATCCCCGCCGCGATCAACTCGTCGGCCCGGTGGAAGGCCTACCCACCTCCTATCTGGTCGCGCCGAGCGGCGAGGTCGTGGCTCGTCAGGTCGGTCAGATCACCGCCGATGCCATAAACAGCTTCATCGAACGCTACGAGCAGAACGACGCCGGAGCAGCTAAATGATCGCGCGCCTGCTGTTTGTGGTCTCGCTGGTGAGCACGGGTTGGGCCCTGGCCGCAGAGGCACCGCGCGACCCGGGCATCTATTTCTTCAACGACTCCTTCGGAAATTTCGAAGAAGAACTGGCCAATGCCCGCGAATCGGGCAAAAAGGGCATCCTGCTGATGTTCGAGATGGACGAGTGTCCATTTTGCCATCGCATGAAGATGACGGTGCTGAACCAGCCCGATGTGCAGGAATACTTCCGCGCCCATTTCCTGATCTTCCCGATCGACATCGAGGGCGACATCGAGGTGACAGACTTTCAGGGCAGGGTCACGACCATGAAGGAATTTGCGTTCCAGCAGTATCGCGTGCGGGCCACCCCGGTGTTTGCATTCTTCGACCTCGATGGGAGCTACATCAAGCCCGCACGTTTCACTGGCGCCACTCGCGACAAGGAAGAGTTTCTGTTGCTTGGGCGCTACGTGGTCGAGGGGGCCTATAGAGATCAGCCCTTTGCCCGGTATAAACGCGCCGCACGTTGATGAGCGGAGCTTGGGGTTGGAGGCTCGCGGCCGTTGCGCTTGTGCTGGTCGCGCAGGCGAACGGCGCTGACGAACAGGCGTTACCGGAACCGCTGTCGCTCGCCGACGCGCTTGCCCTGGCCCGCACCGATCTACCGCTTATCGAGCTGGCCCTGGCCGAGCGCGATGCCAGCGCCGCCACACTGACGGAGGTGGAGGCACTGGGCGGCGTGCGCCTGAGCGCGATCGGCGAGGCGCGTGTCGTCAAACCGGTCTACAAGTCGTCCGATCGCGACAAGAACGACAGCAGTGCGCGCATCGCGCTGACCAAGCGGCTTTATGATTTCGGCTACAGTGAGGCCCGCGAGGCCGCGGCACGCCTGGCCGGCGACAGCAGTGAATGGGGCTATCTCGACGCCCGCCAGCAGGCGCATCTGAACATCATGCAGCGCTTTTACGACGTCATCCTCGCCGATCTGCAGTTCGCGCGCGACAACGAGGCGATGGCCGGTGCCTTCATCGACGCCGATAGGGCACGCGACCGGCACGAATTGAATCGCCTCTCGGACGTCGACCTGTTGGCGTTCGAGGCCGCCTATCAGCAGGCGTTGCAGGTACGCACCCAAAGCCAGGCGCAGCAGCGTGCGGCGCGTTCGCTGTTGGCACTCGCGATGGGCAGACCGGATGATCTGGTGGCAGACCTGCTGCGGCCCGCGGCGCCGGAGATCCCGTCGGCTCCGCCAGACTACGATCGCCTGCTGGCCGCAGTTTTGCAGGGCAACCCCCGGCTGCAGGGGCTGCGCGCGCAAGTCGATTCGGCGCGGGCCGCGGTCGAGGCGGCGCGCAATTCCTATGGACCGGTACTCAGCGGCGAGCTAGACGCCTCGGTCTACAACCGTCAGACAAACTCCACGCATCCGCTGGGTGGGGGACTGGTCCTCGAGGTCCCGCTGCTGACCGGCGGGGCGAAAGACGCGGACGTGGCTGCGGCGCGCGCCGCGCTGCGCCGCAGCCGCGCCGCGCTGACGGCGGCGGAATACGAGCTGCGCCAGCAGGTACTGGAACTCTGGCTGCGCCTGGGCAGTCTGCGCACCCGGCTGAACGGTCTGAAGGTCAGGGGGGACTATCGGGAGCTGTATCTCGACCGCAGCCGTGCACTCTACGAACTGGAGGTCAAGACCGACCTGGGCGACGCAATGACCGAGATCTCCGCGGTGGAACTGGATCTGGCGCAGGCGGAGTTCGACTGGATCATGACGCAGGCCCGACTGGATGCATTGGCGGGCCGTCTGTTACCCGAGGAGCAAGCGGAATGAACAAGATGTCGCTCATGCCGGTGATCTGGCTGTTCGCCGCGTGC
>JASFJQ010000193.1:0-5097 GCA_050121305.1 Chromatiaceae bacterium | reverse complement strand
TGTCGGATTCGTGCTCGGCAATGTCGCTCGTAGCCTGTTTCTCGGCATCACCCGCGGGCGACTGTCGAGCGCGCCCGTGGATGGGCCGACGCGGCGCTACTTTCAGCAGATGCAATGGATGAGTGCGGCGTTTGCGCTGAGCGCCGATGTCGCGATGATGACCCTGGGCGGGTCGCTGAAACGCAAGGAGCGGTTATCCGCGCGCCTCGGCGACGTACTCAGCGAGCTGTACCTCACATCGGCGGTGCTCAAACGCTTCGAAGATCAGGGCCGGCCGGACGGCGATCTGCCGCTGGTGCGTTGGGCCTGCGAAAACTCCTTGTATCACATGCAGGAGAGCCTGCGGCTGCTGTTCCGCAACCTGCCCTTCCGTCCCCTGGCCTGGCTGCTGCGACGGGTGGTGTTTCCGACCGGCTCGCCTTACACGGAGACCCGCGACCATATCGATCGCGATGCGGCCGCTATCTTGCTGCGTCCGGGTGCCGCGCGTGATCGTTTGACACATGGCATCTTCAGTCCCCGAGACCCTGATGTCCGTCAGGGCGAGATCGAGGCGGCATTCTTGCAAGCGGCGCTCGTCGAACCGATCGAAAGGACCCTGCGCGATGCGCGGCGCGCCGGCCTGTTGCGCAGCAGAGACTCTGCCTCGCGCATCGAAGAGGCGCTGAACGGAGGGATCCTCTCCAGCGAGGATGCGGCGGCGCTGGAAAAAATGGCGGCCCTGAGGCGCAAGGTGATCGGCGTCGACAGCTTTGCGCAATATGGCAAGCAGTATGCGCTCAGCAGACAGCGCACCAGGAAGCCGGCGATCTACGCGGTCGGAAAGGAGTGAGTCATGAACCGAGAGACCATCAATCACGATCACGGCAGGCTGAGTGGCCGCCCGGTCTACGTCGTCGATGGCGTGCGCACGCCCTTTCTCAAGGCGCGCGGCAGGCCCGGTCCGTTTCGCGCCGGCGACCTGGCGGTAGCCGCGGGGCGCGCGCTGCTGATGCGTCTGGGCGTGGCGCCCGACCTGATCGATCAAGTGGTGCTGGGGTGCGTCTCCGCTGGTCCGGACGAGGCCAATGTCGCACGCGTGGTAGCACTGCGCCTGGGTTGCGGCGATCGGGTCCCGGCCTGGACGGTGCAGAGAAACTGCGCCTCCGGGATGCAGGCCCTGGAGTCCGCTGCGCTGGATATCGCCAGCGGTCGCAGCGAGCTGGTGCTGGCCGGCGGCACCGAGGCCATGAGCCATCACCCTGTCATGCTCAACGAGCTCATGGTCGCCTGGCTGGGGGCATGGAGTCAGGCGCGTAGCCTCGGCGCACGGGGGCGTGCGCTGATGCAGCTGCGTGCCCGGCATTTGAAACCCATCATCGCGCTGTTACGCGGGCTGACAGATCCGGTGGTCGGCCTGTCCATGGGCCAGACCGCCGAGGAACTGGCCGAGCGCTTCGACATCACGCGCGATGCCATGGACGCCTATGCAGTCCGCAGCCATCAGCGCCTCGCCGAGGCGCGCGATCGTCATGGGCTGGATGAAATCGAACCCCTGTACGACAGCCAAGGCCTGGTGTACGAGCACGATGACGGCCTGCGCGCGGATTCGTCGCTCGAGGCCCTGGCCCGGTTGCGGCCGGTATTCGATCGGCCGATCGGGCGCGTCACCGCCGGTAACAGTGCACAGGTCAGTGATGGTGCCGCCTTGCTGCTGCTCGCCTCCGGCGACGTGGTGGAACGGCTGGATCTGCCGGTCTTGGGACGCATCACCGACAGCCAATGGGCTGGGCTGGACCCGGCGCAGATGGGGCTGGGACCGGTGCATGCAATGGCGCCGATCCTACAGCGCCACGGGCTGGATTCGGATGCGATCGATGTCTGGGAGATCAACGAGGCCTTTGCGGCTCAGGTGCTGGCCTGCACGGTAGCCTGGCAGTCGGAGGCGTTCTGTCGCGAGGTGCTGCAGCGCGATGCAGCCTTTGCACCGATCGACGAGGCGAGGCTGAATGTGGACGGGGGCGGCGTCAGCCTGGGTCACCCAGTCGGTGCCAGTGGCGCACGTATCACGCTGCATGCACTCAAGGTCATGCAGCGTCAGGGTGTACAGCGCGGCATCGCCAGTCTGTGCATCGGCGGTGGTCAAGGCGGCGCTCTGCTGCTGGAACGCGACGGAGGTAGTGCAGCATGAACCGGCATTTCTCGGTTAAAAAGGATGCCCAGGGGATCGCTTGGGTCTGTTTCGACAATGCCGACGGCGGCGCCAATGTCCTGACCGAAGAGGTACTCGAGGCATTCGATCAGACGCTGGTGCAGGTTGCCCAGATGCATCCGCGCGGTATGGTCGTCATATCGGGCAAGTCGAACGGCTTCATCGCGGGTGCGGATGTCAAGGCGTTTGCAGACGTGCCGGGGGTTGCCTCGGCCGAACAGCACATATTGCGGGTGCATGAGATCTTCCATCGCCTCGAATCCCTGGCCTTCCCGACGGTTGCGGCGATCAGCGGCTTCTGCCTGGGTGGGGGACTGGAACTGGCACTCGCCTGCGACTATCGCGTCTGCACCAAGGATAGGGATACCCGCCTCGGTTTCCCGGAGGTGAAATTGGGTATCTTTCCCGGGTACGGCGGATCGGTGCGGGCGACACGCCTGCTCGGTGACATCAAGGCGCTGGAGCTCATGCTGGGTGGACACACACTGAGCGGTCGCGCGGCGCTGCGCATCGGTCTGGTCGACCTGGCCGTGCCGCGACGCCAGTTGCGCGCGGCAGCCATCGAGCTGATCGCACGCAACCGTCGCCCGCGGCGTGCGGGGTGGCTGAAGCGACTGCCGACACTATTCCCGCTACGACCCCTGACCGCCCGGCTGCTGGCCGGTCAGGTCGCCAAACGCGCCGCAAGGGCCCACTACCCGGCACCCTACGAACTGCTCGATCACTGGCGCGCCTGCGGCGGTGACGACAGTAAGATGTATGCCAGCGAGGCGCGCAACGTGGCCCGCCTGATCAACGCGTCCCCCGCCCAGAACCTGATTCGGGTCTTCCTGCTGCAGGACCGTCTGAAGTCCGAAGGCGACAAGACGGACTTCGATGTTCGTCACGTTCACGTGGTCGGCGGCGGCGTCATGGGGGGCGACATTGCTGCATGGTGCGCGCTGCATGGCCAGCGGGTCACGCTGCAGGACCGTGCACCGGAATACCTGGCACGCGCGGTTGAGCGCGCGCATGCGCTGTTTAGGCACAAGCTGAGAGATCCCTACTCTGTGCAGGCCGCGATAGACCGTTTGATGCCGGACCACCACGGCAGCGGTGTGCGCAGCGCCGACGTGGTCATCGAGGCCATCTTCGAGGATATCGACGCCAAGCGCGCGCTGTACCGGCAGCTCGAGCCACAGATGAAGACCGATGCACTGCTCGCCACCAATACATCGAGTATCCCACTGGCCACGTTGGGCGCCGAACTGGCACGCCCGGGGCGCCTGGTCGGACTGCACTTCTTCAATCCGGTCGCCAAGATGCCGCTGCTGGAGATCGTGCATGACCAGCAGACCGAGGTCGCGGCATTGTCGAAGGCCACTGCGTTTGCACGGCACATCGACAAGCTACCGCTCAAGGTACGCAGCAGCCCGGGTTTCCTGGTCAACCGGGTCCTCATGCCCTATCTGCTGGAGGCTGTAGACTTGCTCGAGGAAGGCATTCCGGCCACGTTGGTCGATCGTGCCGCAGTTGGCTTCGGTATGCCCATGGGCCCGATCGAGCTGGCCGATACCGTGGGCCTGGACATCTGCCTGTCGGTTGCCGACAAGATGGCGGAGGCACTGCAGAACCCGGTGCCGAGGCGCCTCCGAGAACTAGTCGACGCGGGTCATCTCGGCCGCAAGTCGGGTCAGGGCTTTTTTGTCTGGCGCGACGGCCGTGCCGTCAAACCCGACGAGCGCGGACTTGTGCCCCTGGCTGAACCGGAGATCAGCGACCGCCTCATCCTGCGTCTGATCAACGAATCTGTCGCCTGCCTGCGTGAGGGCATCGTGGCCGACGCGGACCTGCTCGATGCCGGCGTGATCTTCGGCACCGGTTTTGCGCCCTTCCGCGGTGGGCCGATGCACTATGCGCACAGCCGCGGTACCAGTGAGTTGCAGCAGCGCCTGCATGAGTTCGAGGATCGCTTTGGCCAGCATTTTCATGCCGACCCTGGCTGGGCTGCCTTTGCCTGACGGGATCGCGCGGACGAGGGAGGACAGTCCATGCTGCACGAACAGCGCATTATCTCCAGCGACGATGCCCCTACCCTCGCGGATCTGTTCAACGAACGCTGCATGCGTTCGCCCAATGGCCTCGCTTACCTCCAATACCGCGACGGTGGCTGGCAAGAGTACTCCTGGGAGGCGACGCGCGCCGCAGTAGCACGCTGGCAGGCGGCGATGCTGGCCGATGGCCTCTGCGCCGGGGAACGTGTCGCGATCATGTGCAGCAACCGCTGGGAGTGGGTGGTCTGTGATCAGGCCGCACAGGGCCTCGGCCTCGTCACGGTGCCGGTGTATACAAACGATCGTGCCGACAATCTAGCCTGGATCCTGGCAGACTCCGGTGCGACCATGCTGATGCTGGAGACCGCCGCACAATGGGCGAGTCTCGCGGACCGGCAAGATCTGCCGTTGGCATTGACTCGGGTTGTCTGCCTGGAAGACGGCATCGATGGCAGCGATACCGCTGTCGCATTGCGGGATTGGCTGAGCGATGGTTCACCGCCCTATCTTTGCCAGCCGGGAGAGCCAGGCAGCCTGGCCACGATTATCTACACCTCGGGCACTACCGGCCGACCCAAGGGCGTTATGCTCAGCCATCGGAATATCCTGTTCAACGTCCAGGCCGCGCTCAAACTGTTCGATGTGTACGCACACGACCTTATGTTGTCCTTTTTGCCGCTGTCGCACGCCTTCGAGCGCACAGTCGGTTATTACCTGCCGATGAGTACAGGCACGGCCATTGCCTACAATCGGTCTATCCCGCAGCTGGCCGATGACCTGGCGGCGATGAAACCCAGCCTCATGATCTCGGTGCCGCGCATCTTCGAGCGGGTCTACGCAAAGATCATGGACAAATTGGCCACCGAGCCATTG
>JASFJQ010000192.1:0-5103 GCA_050121305.1 Chromatiaceae bacterium | reverse complement strand
CACTGTTACGGCCGACTCTGGGCTATATTGTTGCTTAAAGATCGGGCAAGAACATAAACCACGCAGGAGGAACCATCGATGCATATCCTGGTCAAGTCGCTCTGCTCGCTTGCCCTGCTTCTACCATTACTGGCGAGTGCAGAGAACAGCACGCATACCGGCGGCTACACCATTCACCACAATGCGATAACCACCGACAGCCTGCCCGCTCAGGTTGCCAGTTCCTACGGCATCCAACGCAGCAAGAGCCGGGCCTTGCTCAACGTCAGTGTGATTCACGATGAACTCGGGGCCATGGGGAAACCGGTCCGGGCCGAGATCCGCGCCGTCGCCAAGACACTGTACGGCCAGATCCGTCCAATCCAACTGCGTGAAATCCAGGAAGACCAAGCGATTTATTACATAGCGGATTTTCCGGTTGCCCACCGCGAGATATTGAGATTCGAGTTCGAGATCATGCCCGAGGACGGCCGCTACCCGCTGCGCGCCAACATGCGCCAGGAGTTCTTTACGGATTAGACGCCAGCGGTCGTGGCCGCACGAAGTCCCCAGGCGTCGTACAACATCGCAATCCCAAACAGAATGACCAGGCTGCCGGCAAGGGCCCGCACGGCGGGAATTCTTACCCAGCGGCCAAGCTGGGCGGCGGCAGCACCCATAAGCAGCAGATTCGGCAGAGTACCCAGGCCGAAAGCAAGCATCAGTAAGGCACCCTGTACAGCGCCGCCAGCCGATACTGTCCACAGCAGCACACTGTAGGTCAGGCCACAGGGTAGCCAACCCCAAACCAGGCCCAAGAGCAGGGCCTGAGGCGCCGAGCGCACCGGAAGGAACCGGCGACCAAGGGGCTCGATGCGCCGCCACAGCATTCCGCCCGCCCGCTCAATGTGTGTCAGCGCATTCCACCAACCGGCGAGATACAGTCCCATCAGGACCAGGAACAGCCCGGCGACGGCCATCAAGAATCGCTGCCCCTGCTGTACTGGCAGCAGCCCCGAAAAATAAAACCCCAGCGCACCCATCACCCCGCCGGCGAGCGCGTAGCTCGTGATCCGCCCGAGGTTATAGGCGAACATAATCGGCCAGCGACTCCTGCCCTCGGGTAACCCCAGGGAAAGCGCGCCCACGATACCGCCGCACATTCCAACGCAGTGCACACCCCCCAACACGCCTACGGTGAATGCCCCGAGCAGGCCGAACTCAGTCATTTGCCGGCGTCTCAGGCGGCGGGCTGAAGCGCCAGGCCAGCACGATCACGATCAGGACGGGAACCCCGAGCAAGGCGGTAAAGCTGAAGAAGCCCGCATATCCCCAGGCCTCGACCAGGACGCCGGAGAAACCGCCGAGAAACTTGGGGAGCAGCAACATCAACGAGCTGAACAACGCATATTGGGTGGCCGAATAGACCACATTGGTCAGGCTGGACAGATAGGCAACAAAGGCGGCGGACGCCAGCCCCGCGCTCAAATTGTCCATGCCGACGACCGCGACCAGCCACCAGAAGTCGTGGCCGATCCCGGCCAGTAGCGAAAACAACAGATTGGTTGCCGGCGCCAGGAGCCCTCCCAACAGCAGCACCGGCATGATTCCGAATCGATAGACCGCTGTCCCCCCGATGGCGGCGCCAACCAGGGTCATCGCGACGCCGAAAAATTTGGAGACGTTGGCGACCTCCTCCTTGGTGAATCCCATATCCTGGTAGAAGACGTTGGTGATCACCCCGAGCACGATGTCGGAAATCCGGTAACTGCCGATCAATAAGAGCACCAACAGTGCGAACCAGCCGAAGCGCTGAAAAAAATCGACAAACGGTCGCACAACCGCGCGCTGCAGCCAGCGACCTAGCCTGACCCATAGTGTCGCGCCCGGCGCAGAGACACTGCTGGCCTCAGCAGGAACCGCCGGCTCAGGGGCGAGCAGGGTCGTTACCACGCCGATCAGCATCAGACCCGACATGACCGCATAGGCGGCCGCCCAGGGCGCATGCTGATAGGTCGCCTCGTCGACATCGACCGCTGCGGCGATCCACAACACGCCGGCGGAGGCGGTGATCATCGCCAAGCGATAACCGAACGAATAGGCCGCCGCGAGAATGCCCTGTAACCGCTGCTCGGCCGATTCAATTCGGTAGGCGTCGATAACGATATCTTGGGTCGCCGAGGCAAAGGCGACGACCAGCGCCAGCCACACGAGGCGTTCGAGGTCCATGGCCGGATCCGTCATCGACATCGCGGCCAATCCGAGGACGAGCACACCCTGGGACAACAACAACCAGCTGCGTCGCCTGCCCAATCGGCGCCGCAGCCAGCCAAGCCCCATACGGTCGACCAGCGGCGCCCATAGCCACTTAATTCCGTAGGCCAACGCCACCCAGCTTATGTAGCCGATGGTCGCGCGATCGACACCGGCCTCGCGGAGCCAGTAAGACAGGGTTCCGAATACCAAGAGCAGCGGTAGGCCGGAAGAGTAGCCGAAGAAAAACAGGCGCCGCACACGGGCATCATCGCGAATATGCCGCCAGGCATTCCGCCAGTCATGCGCCTCCGCACCCTCCTCTGAAAGCCTAGCCTGCATATCTCACTGATTTCCTGCTGCGGCCCCCGATACCCTCGCCCTGACGGGGATGACTCGTTGCAGACGATTCGACTTAGCGTCGACTACGCCTTCTCCGCCTTCGACGGTGTACACCCCGGCATATCGGCGTCTCGGCGCCCCCGTTACGAAAAACGGTGAGATTTGCAGGCCAGATTGTGTCACTCCTCGCCATCCAGGTTCGATCCGGCCCGCGAGGACTGTCCCGGTGAGCGGCACACATCAGAGGAGTTGAACATCGTAGTCCATGATCAGGGGTGCATGATCGGAAAATCGCTTGTCCCGGTAGATCTTCGCAGCCCGAATGTGATCGCGCAGCCCTGGCGTGACTACCTGATAATCTATCCGCCAACCGACATTATTCGCCCAGGCCTGTCCGCGATTGGACCACCAGGTGTATTCGTCCGTCCGCTGATTGACGACACGAAAGGCATCGACCCAGCCCTGGCCGTCGAACAGACTGTCCAACCAGGCCCGTTCCTCGGGCAGAAAGCCGGAGTTCTTGAGATTGCCGCGCCAGTTCTTGATGTCTGCCTTGGTGTGGGCAATGTTCCAGTCGCCACAGATTATGTACTCGCGGCCGTCTGCGCGCAGGGCCTGCAGATAAGGGGTCAAGCGGTCCATGAACTCGAACTTTATCTGTTGGCGAAGTTCACTGGACGACCCGGACGGTAAATAGAGTGACACCACGCTGAGTTGGCCAAAGCGCGCCTCAATCCAGCGACCTTCGGCGTCGAAGTCCGGCCAGCCGAGCCCCTGGAGTACCTCATCTGGTTCGCGCCGCGCATACAGAGCGACGCCGCTGTAGCCCTTTTTCGCGGCAGGGTGATAGTAACACTCGAAACTCGGTGGCCAGAATGCCTTGTCGCTGAGCTGCTCGAGCTGCGCCTTTAGCTCCTGCAGACAAACCACATCGGCGCGCTGCCGCCGCAGCCAAGCGTAGAAGCCTTTGCGCGCTGCAGCCCGTATGCCGTTGAGATTGAGACTGATGACGCGCATGCGGCGCATTATAGGGAAAGTGGCGATTGCACGCCCTTGCCATTAGGGTATGCGCGAAGCAGAATGCCGAACTATCGGAGGCTACCGGTCATGCAAAGCCATCAGCGCGAATTTCTCGATCTTGCCCTGCAGCTCGGTGCGCTCCGCTTTGGCGAATTCACCCTCAAGTCGGGCAGGGTCAGTCCCTACTTCTTCAACACCGGGCTGTTCAATAGTGGCGCCGCGCTGGCAAAGCTCGGGCGTTTTTACGCACGGACCATCGTCGAGTCCGGGATTGATTTCGACGTACTCTACGGCCCCGCTTACAAGGGCATTCCGCTCGCGGCGGTCACCGCAGCCGCGCTTTACGATCAACACGGGCTCGACGTGCCCTACGCCTTCAATCGCAAAGAGGCAAAGGATCACGGCGAGGGTGGCAACATTGTTGGTCATCCACTGAGCGGAGGCATTCTGATCATCGACGACGTCATCACTGCGGGTACTGCGATTCGGGAATCCATGGAGATCATCGCAGCCGAGGGCGCCACCGCGGTAGGGGTCGCGATTGCCCTCGACCGCGAAGAACGAGGTCAGGGCGAGCGTTCGGCGATCCAGGAGATCGAGGCCAACTACCATCTGCCGGTGGCGCCAATCGTGCGTCTGGCCGATCTGGTCGATTTCATCGCGCAGCGCAGCGATGTCGCGGCGGGATATCTGGACAAGATCGAGGCCTATCGACGCGAGTACGGCGTTTGACCTGCGGGTGTCACCTGTTTTTCGTAACGAGGCCGCCGAGACGCCGCTATGGCGGGGTGTACACCGTGGAAGGCGGTGAAGGCGGTGAAGGCGCAGTCGACACTACGTCGAATCGCCTGCAACGAGTAAGCCCCGTCATCGCGAAGGTATCGGGGGCCTTGACAGGGAATCACGGCGCACTGAGATATGCAGGTTAACCCACGATCAGCTTGAGACCCACCAACAGGGTGACGGTCTCGAACGCGCGTTTAATCCAGACATTCCCTTTCAGAATCGCCAGGTGGGCGCCCGCGTAGCCACCGAGCAACGAGCCGAGCAGCAGTGCCGGCAACCAGTCCCACTTGACGTCGCCCAGGATGCCGAGGGTGATCGCCCCTGTGCCATTCCAGAACATGCCGACCAGCACCAGGGTATAGGCCACTGCCTGCCGATAATCCGCACCGAACCAACGCACCAACCACAGGGTGACGAACAGACCCGTCCCCGAGGTCAGCGAGCCGTTCAGCACACCGATCACGAACAGTCCCAGGCCGCCGATCCACAACCCCCGCCCGCGCCGGTTGCGCGGCTCCTCGGACAGGCCCATCTTACCCTGCAATACCGAGTAGAATCCGAGCCCCAGGGTCAGTATGCCCAAGGCGATTTCCGCATAACGTCCGGGAACCTGCAGGATGATGCTGGCGCCCAACAAGACGCCCGGCAGGCCGGTCGCCAGGATGAACAGTACAAAACGGCGACGCAGTCCGTGTTCCCGCAAGTGGCGCAGCGTAGCGCCCA
>JASFJQ010000191.1:0-5107 GCA_050121305.1 Chromatiaceae bacterium | reverse complement strand
CCTGATCGAGCCGGCCATGCAGGTCTATCACCTGTTGCGACCCGGCGTCCTGGTGCAGGCGGTCTACGTTCTGTGTCACCAGCTGGGTTATCAGGCCTGCGGCCTCCCAGTCGGCCAGCGCATAGTGGCAGACATTGGGACGTGCCTGCGCGAACCATGGCCAGCCGACCAGACTGCGGGCCCAGTAGCGCTTGCGGGTCTCAAGGTGATCTCTGAAGTCACGGAACTGCACTGGCGGCGGGCGCTTCCACGCGCCGTCTTCGTCACGATAGTCCGGGATGCCTGAGGCCGTGCTGATGCCGGCGCCGGTCAATACGAACAGGCGTTTACAGGGCTCGACGAATGCCAACAGGGCATCGACGGGATCGGGAGACGGCATCAATCGGTGATCGTAACGGTAAGGGTCCCACATGTTAGGCGAATCTCCCGCAACGCCCAAACCGAATCCCAGCCGGCATCCCTCACCGCTTTTTCCAACGAGTACGCCCCGTCAAAGCGAGGGTATCGGGGACCGCAGCAGGAAATCGGTGAGAGATGCAGGCTGCGTGCGCCAACGCCGGGGGCGGCGGTGTAGAATCCCCGGCTTCATCAGCATCTAGCAACCACGAATGGATCAGGAACCGCAGTACAACGCCGAGGGCGTGGAGCAGCTGCCGCTGCGTCAGTTCACCGAGAAGGCCTACCTCAACTATTCGATGTACGTCATCCTAGACCGTGCCCTGCCATTCATCGGGGACGGTCTGAAGCCGGTGCAGCGTCGCATCATCTATGCGATGTCCGAGCTCGGTCTGTCGGCGGCTTCCAAGCACAAGAAATCCGCGCGTACCGTCGGGGACGTGCTCGGCAAGTTCCATCCTCACGGTGATACCGCCTGTTACGAGGCGATGGTATTGATGGCTCAGGACTTCTCCTATCGCTATCCGCTGATCGACGGCCAGGGTAACTGGGGATCACCGGACGACCCCAAGTCGTTCGCGGCGATGCGCTATACCGAGGCGCGGCTGACCCCCTATGCGCAGGTCCTGCTCTCAGAGCTGGGTCAGGGAACAGTGGACTGGACGGCCAACTTCGACGGCACACTCAAGGAGCCGGCGATGCTGCCCGCACGCCTGCCCAATGTGCTTCTCAATGGCGCCACAGGGATCGCAGTGGGCATGGCCACCGACGTGCCGCCACACAACCTACGTGAGGTGGCGGCGGCATGCATCCGCCTGATCGAGGATCCCAAGGCGTCGTTGGAGGATCTGTGCGAACACATCCCCGGGCCGGACTTTCCGACCGAGGCGGAGATCATCACCCCGCGGGCCGAATTGCAGAACCTCTACCGGTCCGGCGTGGGTTCGGTACGCCTTCGGGCCCGTTGGCACAAGGATCAGGGTGCGGTCGTCATTACGGCGCTGCCTTATCAGGTCTCCGGTGCACGCGTGCTCGAACAGATCGCGGCGCAGATGCAGGCCAAGAAGCTGCCGTGGATTGAAGACCTGCGCGATGAGTCGGATCACGAGAGCCCGACCCGACTGGTGATCCTGCCACGCTCCAGTCGCGTCGACGTCGAACGGGTAATGCTGCATCTGTTCGCCACCACCGACCTGGAACGCAGCTATCGGGTCAATCTGAACCTGATAGGACTGGACGGGCGGCCGCGGGTCAAGGACCTGCTGATGATCCTGCGCGAGTGGCTGGACTACCGTTTCGAGACCGTGCGGCGCCGGCTGCAGTATCGCCTCGACAAGGTGCAGGAGCGGCTGCATCTACTCGAAGGTCTGATGATCGCCTACCTCAACCTGGATGAGGTGATCCGCATCATCCGCGGCGAGGATGAGCCGAAGCCGGTATTGATGCAACGGTTCGCCTTGAGTGAGCTGCAGGCCGACTACATTCTGGATACCAAGCTGCGCCAGCTCGCGCGGCTCGAGGAGATGAAGATCCGCGATGAGCAGGCGCAGCTTGTCGAAGAACGCGATGATCTGCACAAGACGCTGGGCTCGAAGCAGCGAATGAAGACGCTGATACGCAAGGAGATTGCGGCCGACGCGGAGAAGTATGGCGACGAGCGGCGTTCGCCGATTGTCGCGCGTGCGGCCGCGGAGGCGATGGACGAGGCCGAGCTGACACCGAGCGAGCCGGTGACCGTGGTCCTGTCCGAAAAGGGCTGGGTGCGCGCTGCCAAGGGGCACGACCTCAACCCGGCGGAGCTCAGTTACAAGTCCGGCGACGGCTTTCGCCAGGCGGTGCGGCTGCGCAGCAATCAGCAGGCAGTCTTCCTCGATTCGGCCGGGCGCAGTTACTCGCTGGCCGCCCACACCCTGCCGTCGGCACGCGGTCAGGGTGAGCCGCTGACCGGGCGCTTCAACCCACCGGCCGGCCAATCCTTCGTCGCGGTACTCGGCGGCGAACCCGAACAGTGGTGGTTGTTGGCCTCTGACGCCGGGTATGGTTTCCGCGCGCAGGCCAAGGATCTGCTCGCCAACAAAAAGGCGGGCAAAGCGGTGCTGACCCTTCCAGCAGGGGCGCGGGTGCTGAGGCCGTCGGCGATTGCCGATGCCGATACCGACCGCCTGGTCGCCGTGACCAGCGCAGGGCGGATGCTGGTGATACCGGCCAACGACCTGCCCGAACTCACGCGTGGCAAGGGCAACAAGATTATCGGCATACCGTCCAAGGCGGTGGCCGAGCGCAGCGAATATGTCGTCGACATCGTCGCCGTACCTCAGGGTGGCAGGTTGCGATTGAATTCGGGTAAACGCCACCTCAACCTGCGTGCAGCCGACCTCAACGCCTACGAGGGCGAGCGCGGTCGCCGCGGCAACAAGCTGCCGCGTGGTTTCCAGAACGTCGACGGCATCGAGTGCGAGCATTGATGTCGCGGACAGATCTCGTCTTATGTGCCGCAGCAGAGGAAGAATCGCAATGCTGAAGAAACCGCTTTCGAGAGCCGCCGTCATCGCTGTCTTCGCCTGCGGCCTCGCGCTGCTCGGCGCGTGCTCCGGCTCGCGCGAAGATGTGCGTGTGACATTTTGTAAGGATTTGATCAGCGCTTTGCAATCAGACCCTGAGGCCGTCGAATGGACAGGTGAAGAGAACACCTTCCAGCGTCCCGAGTTCGCGGTGACCGCGCTCACCTTCGAGGTGGCTGAGCGCGATGGCAGTCGCCGCAGTGGACGGGCGGCCTGTCACTACGCCTACGATGCGCTGGAAGATACTGCGGTCAACCTGGCGTATCCGTTCGATGCCTATGCAACGCTTCCCTACAAGATGATTCTCGACGGCGTGGCGCTCTCGGATGCCGAACTGCTGCGCATGATCAATGCGGAACAAAAGCGCCGGGGCAGGCAGGCCCTGCAGACGCTGCAGAAGGGCGTCGAGGATGTGGCGGACAAGGTGCGCGCGGGGATTGGTCGCTGAGCTATGCAGGCCAGCCTGATCGCCGCGCGCGGCCCTACTGCCAGCGAAAGGCGATTGCGGAAAGCGACAGCAACACTACCCCGATGGTGGACAATATGATCAGCTCGAACATGACCTCGGCCACCCCGGCGCCATCCAGCATGATCCGTCGCGCGGCCTCCACCATGTGTGTGAGTGGTAGCAGGTCCGCCAGCCGCTGTGCCCAAAGGTTGGTCCCTTCGAGCGAGAACCAGACCCCGGACAGGATCATCATCGGAAAGGCCATCAAGTTGAGTAGGCCGTCGGCGAGTTCCTCGCTCCGCACGCGGGCCGAGACCATAAGACCGAGGCTGATCAGCGCCACGGTCCCGGTCAGGAACACCAGGATCAGCGCCAGATAGGAGCCTCGCATCGGAAAATCGAGCAGCGCATCGGTGCCCAGGAACACCAACACACTGACAGCACTGACCACTAGCAGGCGGGAGAGGATTTGCGCCACCAGGAATTCGCTGGCGGTCAGTGGCGTCGCGCGAAGCCGGCGCAGGACACCGTTCTTGCGGTAGCGCACGATTACCCAGCCGACCCCCCACAGGCTGCTGAACATCACATTGACGGCCAGCACACCGGGCAGCACCCAATCCACATAGCGCACGGGTCTGCCACTGACCGCCTCGCGTTGCAGCCCCTCTGGCGTTGTCGCGAAGCTCTGCAGCAGCAGCCGTTCGACCAGGTAACCGCTGGGCGAGAGATCGTTGACCCAATAGCGCGGTGATTCCCGCAGGTCGACCAACAGGTCGATGCGGTGATGGCGTACCTTCTCGATCGCTTCCGCCTCGTCCTCCTGGGCGATGAAGCGTATATGGCGGGTCGCAAGGAAGCCCGCCTCCCCGGCGTCCACGGGCCCGCCAAGCACACCGACCTTGTACAGGGCATTCTCCGCGCCGCTGAAGATGAACGCGAAGCCGAGCACCAGGACCAGCGGCAGCAGGAGGTTCCATCCGAGCCCTGCCTTGTCGCGATAGAATTCGCGATTGCGCGCGCTGACGACGGCCAGGATGCGTTGCAGGTTCATGGTTCCCGCAGTCCATGGCCGGTGAGTTTAAGAAACAGGTCGTCCAGTGTTGGCGAGCTGACATGCAGGTCATCCAGCGCGACATGGCGCCGCGTCAGCTCGGCCAACGCCGAGTCGATGTCGTCGGTCGCTGCGATCGCGTGGTCGCCGTGTACGGCGAACCCCGGAGGCGCGTCGTTGCCAGTCGGTATTGCATGAAGCGGGATACGTACCAGCGCGCGCGGAAAGTGCTGCGCCAACAGCTGTCGCGGCGCCCCCTGCTGAACGATCTGGCCGCGATCGATAATCGCGATTTCATCGCACAGCACGCTGGCCTCCTCCATGTAGTGGGTGGTCAGCAGGACGGTCTTGCCGGCCTGCCGTATGCCCGCAATCAGTGTCCAGAAGTTACGCCGCGACTGCGGATCCAGGCCGGTGGTCGGCTCGTCCAGAAACACAAGGTCCGGATCGTTGACCAGCGCAATGGCCAGCAGCAGGCGTTGCCGTTGGCCGCCGGACAGCTTGCGCGTATCGCGCTGCAGCAGCTCGCCCAGATTACATAATTCGATGAGTTCTGCGAGCGGACGATGGCGGTTGTAGAAGCTGGCGAACAACCGCAGGGCCTCTTCGACGGTCTGAAAATCCGGCAGAGCGGTGTGTTGGAACTGAATG
>JASFJQ010000190.1:0-5127 GCA_050121305.1 Chromatiaceae bacterium | reverse complement strand
TCGAAGTACTTGTCGATGCCTGCAATATAGGGAATATCCTCGACGCACTTGCGACCAATCGCGGTGCCGAGGACGCCCCAGTCAGGCTCCTTGGTCGTCTTGACGTCGATAAGCCACTTGGCCTTGCGGCCCTCGTCGGTCATCAGGCCGAACAGCGGCGCCTTGCCAAGCAAGGCACAGATCATTTCCATACCCGCACCGTAGCGATTGGTGCGTATACCGAGCACGGAGTTGCCGTAGTTGACGGCGGAGGATTCGCACCAGGCGACGTAGGTACCCGGTTCCGGCTTGTTGCCTACGTCATCGGTATAACAGGCGCAGCTACGGTAGTTGAGGTCTGGCGCCCCGAGCTTGGAATGCACATAGTCCAGCTTCATCTGCAACGGATAACCCTGGTAGATCATTTCCATGTCTTTCGGGTTGTTCTGCACGTTGTAGACGTCGTAAGGACGCGGGTTGACTGTGTAGGGCGCGTAGGACTTCAGACCCGCGTCGGCGCACTCGTTGAGCATGTCGATGATGGATTCCATATAGGGCGCACCAATGAACAGATTGCTATGGGGTGCGCCGCCGAGGTCCACCATCTTTGTTGCCCCGAAGGTCTCGCCGAATCTCACCATGATCTGCATCAGCTTGGCCTTTTCCGGGCCCTCCTTGCCGTCCAGTATGGCCTGCTCTTCGGCGGTCAGTTTCATCTTTGCCGATGCGGTTCCGGCCGATGCACCGGCCTTCGATGCACCCGAGAAGGTCGCCGTCTGACCATTCGGTTTTCCATCGGGCCCAGTACCGTTCATGTCCGTGGTCAGCATGTGCTGGGCAAAGTCCGGTACCTCAACGCTAGCCGAACTGCCGCCCACCGCCTTGCCGGTGGCGCTCTTCGTAGACTGTTCAGCACCTGCCATCCCCGGGATGGAGAGAAGCGCCGCCGACGCCGGCACCATTGCGATCCCTTTACAGAAATCTCTGCGGTCCATGATTCACCTCGTAAAAAGAAACTTGATATTTGAAACGCTTGGTCTTCGCAGCCTGTTCGACGCGTCTTTCGGGGGGCTGCGGGCATCCTGGTGTTTCTCCTCGGTCCGAAATGCCCAAGCGCGCGATTCCACCTAGGCCTCCGATCGCTTCATCCTGGCGCCGAGTGCGGCCACCAGCGGGTTCGCACTCAGGCCGTGTAGAATGACACTGAGCAGGATAGTGCAGACGGCGGTCATCGCGATGGTATGGCCGCCCGGCAGATGCTCATTCAGCACGATCACTGCGAACACGATACTGGCCAGGCCGCGCGGCCCGAACCAGCCCGCGAACAGCTTCTCGTCACCGCGCAAATTCGTGCCCCCGAGCACCAGGAACACCGGCAGCATTCGTACCACGGTCAGACTGAGGATCGCGTATAAGACCACCTGCCAGCTGAAGCCATCGATCGACTGACCGATCACCGCGGCCCCGAACACCACCCATGTGATCAGTGACAAGGTGTCGCCTGTCCCCTCCGCCGCCAGCAGATACTTTGGCTTGTGTTCCTTGGCGACCGCGCCGAACAGCAGGCCGCCGGCAAAGGCGGCAATGAAGCCGCTGCCACCGAGGGCCTGGGCCAGCGCGAAACAGCTCACCGCCAGCGCCGGAACCGGCAGCTGACGCCAGGTCTCGCTGATCCAACCGCGCCCGGTGGCCTGTCTGAGCGCCCAGGCAGCGAGCAGCGTCAGCCCGATACCCACTGCCGCGCCCACGCCGATCTCCTCGACCACCAGCATCAGCGGACTCACCTCACCGTCCCCGTGCCCACTGGCGGCGACGGCCAGACCGAGAAACACGAACAGGATCGGTACGCAGATGCCGTCGTTGAGACCGCTCTCGACATTCAGCCCTTGACGGATATTGGCCGGGACGCGCTCATCGGAGACTACCGCCTTGCCCAGCGCCGCATCGGTGGGCGCCAGCATGGTGGCGAGGATCGCGATCTCGAAAAGGGTCAGGCCGCCGAACAAAACCACACCAACCCCGAACCCGAACACGATCGTCAGCGGCAGGCCAACCAACAGTAGACGCAGTGGGATACGGATATTCTTCTTCAGCACGCCGAGATCGGCGTTCGAGGCATCGGTGAACAGCACCATCGCCAGCGTCAGCTCGGCCAGCGTCCGTAACCCCTCGGCATCAGTATCCAGGCCGAGCAGATCCAGCCCGAGCGGGCCAAACACCAGACCAAACGCGGTAAAGACCAGCGCGCCATTGATCGGCGTGCGCTCGAGGCCCCCACCAACGGTGCTGTAGAAGAACACAAACGCCGCCAGAATCGCCAAAGTCTCGTACATTACTTTCCGTTTACTCGGCGCTGTTCGACTCGGTCGCCTTTTCTTGTGCGCCAGTGCCCAGTGGGCCCGCCCTTCTCAAGATGACGAACTCTCCTGCGGCACCGCTGAACAGGCCCGATTTCGGCCCTTCCTCGCGAAGGTCACGCGGCTCGTAAGGTTCCATGCCGGCGCAACCGATGGACATCGATGCCGCCAGCAACGGTCCGAACTGCAGCCAATTTCGTATATGCGCTCCCGATAGAGCCATCAAAATTTCACTCGCGTCCCGACTATGACCACGTCGAGGTCATCAACCTCCGGGCCAGCGTCCCGATCGAGGGAAAACCGGCGATACAATGCGTAGATCTCGGTGCCGTAGGCATCGAAATTCTGGACTGCGGCCACACCGAACGAATAGCCCTCGTCGTCTACGGCGGGTAGATTCATCGATTGCGTGTAATCGACGGCAAAGGCCGTCTTTCCAACGGCAAAGAACCCCTGTTGCCAGCCGAGCTTGCCGTAAAGGTTATAGGGGTCAGACTGGTTGTCGCGCTCTCGCGTGCCTGCGGAAAAGGTGAGGTTCAACCCCGTATCCTCATGCAGCACCGACATGGAGCCGGTGTAATTCAGATCGTCACCGCTCTCCTTCGGGTCAGCCACCGCCGCATACGCAACGGCCTTTAGACCATTGCCCTTGCCGCCCCATCGCAACGCCGCATCGTATCGATCATCGCTCAGAATCGAGCCGCTGAGGCTGGCGCCATAGAATTTCGGCGAGTCGTAGCGCACCCGGCTTTGCCGGCCCAAGCCATCCCAGTTGTTGAAGGCATCAAGCACGCGGATATCCGTGAGGGCGCCGCTGTCTTCCTCTCGGAACAACATCCCCCCCGCGTTGTCCGAAATCGTCGCGTATGCGATCACTCCAGTCCCCGACAGATCGGCTGCGCCGGTATTGAAAGAAGCGGTGTCGCCCTTACCCAAGGTGAATCTGCCGAACCCCTTGCTATCGAGGGACACCTCCACCTTGCGCTGATCGAAAATGTTGTTTTCGTCTCTATTCTGTTGACTGATATTTCCGGACTTGTTCGGCGCAATGGTGAGTTCGATATTCGAGCCGATGGTCAAGTCATCGGTGGCCTTGACGGTACCGAGAAAACTGACCCGGCTCTCGGCGGTGTCGTTGTCGACAAAGTAGGCGTCGGTATCTTTACCATCGTCGACGATTTGGACGGCTCTGTTGACAAAACCTTTGACGACCAGCTTGGTCCGTTCCCCGCCTTCTGAGGTAACGACTTTTTCCTCAGGCGCCGCGGGTGCCTGCGCGGCCGCCTGCGCCGTCTCCGCAACGCGCTTGGCATCTTTGGCCTCGGTGAGCGATTCGGTTGTTGTCGTTCTCAATTGGCCCATCTGCTGCCTCAGATAGTCCAGCTGACTCTGTTGTTCCGCCAATTGTTTCTGTTGTTCCGCCAGCTGTTCCTGCTGTCGCTCCATCTGTTGCTGTTGTTCCCGAATGAGGGCCTCCATCCTTTCCATCATGCGGGCGTCCACAGCGGTCTCCTGAGCGGCAACAGGAGTCACAAACAGTGCCTGGGCTGCCAGCAGCACCGCAGGCAAAAAGAACAGATTTCGCCCGCGCAGCAGAGGCATGCAGAGGGTTCTTATGTTGGTCATCTTGGCCCTCGTCGCTGAGATCAATGGTGTGATCGATGGAGTCTGATCCCATTGATCCCTGCCAGGCAGCTCCCAGAGACCGGCGCGTCAGAATCCAATTTCGGGCGACCGAACGGGTCACCAAGGCCATTAGACCCTCAGCATCCGCACGAAAACCCGTTTGCGAAAGATCAGTTGCTACCATAAGCTATAAGTCGCGGTTATTCTTATGCAAAAACGGCAATAACCTGACACTGTATGAAAAAAGTCACATTCAGCGAATTCGATGCGTTTGCCGAGACCGTTACCGATATCGATTGCGTGATGACGCTCCGCAACCCGAGGCATCGGACTTGGGTAATCCATCAGGTCGAATTACCCCGGACCCACATCCAGCTCGGGCGGCTCGGCAGTGGCAACCTGGTAGAAGGTCAATCGTGGTCGCACGGTTACGTTTTCTACCTACCACTGACAGACAAATGTACATACACTGCCAACGGCGAGGTCATACCCCCACACTCGTTCATGATCCTGGAACCAAACTGTGAGTTTTCCATCTGCACTGCGGATCAACATGATTGGTGTTCGATCTTTGTGCCGGAAGACCTGATTTCGAACTACATTGACATCGATTCCTTTTCAGATTCGGGCCCAGGCCAATGCCGAGTGTCTGAGGCAGATCCTGATTCGGCACTGCGACTGCGTACTTCGGTGTCGCAGCTCATCCGCAATGCGATCGAAAACCCAAATCTGGAAACCTCGCCGGCAGCCCCTGTCGCAGAGAGAGAACTCGTCAAGATTGCATCAACCGTTTTGCGGAATCCGCGGGCGGACAGCCACAATAATGGCGGTCGGCCACAGATTCCAAGACAGCTAATCATCGATCGGTGCAAAAAGTACCTAGCGGAATCTTGCGCCAGCGCCGCTTCTGCCTCGGATCTCGCAGCAGCAAGCGGGGTCTCAGAGCGAACGCTGCGCTCCGCTTTCAATGACTACTATGGGATGAGCCCCACGCAATATTTTCAGCTCAGGCAACTCAATCGCGTACATCAAGATCTACGTGCAAGCAGTCCTGAAGAACACAAAGTCGCCGATATCTTGCTCCGGCACGGCGTCTGGGAGCACGGCCGCTTCGCATCGCGTTACCAACAACTCTTTGGCGAAAAGCCTTCGACCACCTTACGAT
>JASFJQ010000189.1:0-5141 GCA_050121305.1 Chromatiaceae bacterium | reverse complement strand
TTCTGCCATGTGCTCTGTTTAGTTCAGCGTTGCAACGACACGGTGCCGCCGGCCTTCATTGGGCGACCTGTCTCGCCAATTCACTGACGCGCGTCGTCACACCATGCACTTCTTGTGATCGATGTGATACTGAAATTCATCGCGAAAGTGCTTGATGAATCCTGCCACCGGCATCGCGGCGGCATCGCCGAGCGCGCAGATGGTTCGCCCCATGATCTTCTTCGCGACGTCATCGAGCAGATCGAGGTCCTCTGCGGCGCCCTTGCCGGTCTCTATCCGATGGACCACTCGGTGCATCCAGCCTGTGCCTTCGCGACAGGGTGTGCACTGGCCGCAAGACTCCTCGTAGTAAAAGTACGATATGCGGTCCAGTACCTTGACCATGCACACCGTGTCATCCATCACGATCACGGCCCCGGAACCCAACATAGACCCGGCCTGCGCGATCGCGTCGTAGTCCATGGTCAAGTCCATCATGACCTCGCCAGGCAATACCGGTGCCGACGAACCACCGGGGATCACCGCCTTGCACGGCCGGCCATCCCGCATACCGCCCGCCATCTCCAGCAACTCGGCAAAGGGTGTGCCCATAGGCACCTCATAATTGCCGGGACGCGCCACATTTCCGGATACGGAGAACAACTTGGGACCGCCGCTGTTCGCGACGCCGATCTCCCGGAACCAATCAGCGCCTTGGCGGATGATATCGGGCACCGAGGCCAGGGTCTCGGTGTTGTTGATCACCGTCGGCCTGCCATACAGCCCGAACACCGCCGGAAACGGAGGCTTGAAACGCGGCTGGCCCTTCTTGCCCTCGAGAGATTCGAGCAGCGCCGTCTCCTCGCCGCAGATGTAGGCGCCGGCGCCCAGGTGGGTGTGGATCTCGAAATCGAAGCCGGATCCAAGGATGTTGTCGCCGAGCAGGCCCGCCTCGCGAGCCTCCGCCAGCGCTGCCTCGAAGCGTTCGTAGGGCTCCCAGAACTCGCCGCGGATATAGTTGTAACCGACCGCCGCGCCGATCGCGTAACCGCATATCAACATCCCTTCGATCAGCGCGTGCGGGTTGTAGCGCAAGATGTCGCGATCCTTGAAGGTGCCTGGCTCCCCTTCGTCAGAGTTTACTACGACGTACTTGTCGCCCGGCGCGGTGCGATTGATGAAACCCCACTTCAGCCCTGTCGGGAATCCGGCGCCGCCACGGCCGCGCAGTCCCGACTGCTTCACCATTTCGATGATCTCTTCCTGCGGCACCTTTTCGCTGAGGATCTTCTTCAGCGCCTCGTAGCCGCCCTCGGACTGGTAGGTCTCCAGCCGCCAGGGGCGGTCGTTGTGCAGGGTCCGAAAACAGACTTCGTTCGCCATCCCTCTACTCCAGGCCATCCAGGATCTGGTCGACCAGTTCCGGTGTGAGATTCTCGTAGTAGTTGTGGCCAATCTGCATCATCGGCGCACCCCCGCAGGCGGCGAGGCACTCCACCTCTTTCAGACTGAATCTACCGTCGCTGGTCACCTCCCCGAAACCGATACCCAGCTTGTTGCTCAGGTGTTCGAGGATGCCGTCCGAGCCATTGATCATGCACGAGACATTGGTGCACAGGCAGATCTTGTGACGACCCACCGGCTTGTGTTCGTACATCGAGTAGAAGGTCGCCACCTCGTAGACCGAAATCGGAGGCATATCCAGATAATCTGCCACCTGGTCCATCAACTCACGGGTCAGGTGACCACCATTCATATCCTGCACGATCGTCAATGCCGGCATGCACGCGGACTGCTGCCAGCCCTCGGGGTACTTCGCTATCCAGGCATCGATCTCCGCGCGCACCTCGGGCGTGAAGAGCGAGTCTTTATGTTCGCATTTTTCGACCCGCACCATGGGCTCGCTGCGCATGCTCATCGGTCAATCTCTCCGAATACGATGTCCATGGTGCCGATAATCGCCACCGCGTCCGCCAGCATGTGACCGCGCGCCATTTCATCCATCGCCGCCAGGTGCGGGAAACCTGGCGCCCTGACTTTCAGCCGGTAGGGCTTGTTGGCGCCATCCGAGACGATGTAACAGCCAAACTCGCCCTTCGGCGCCTCGACCGCCGCGTAGACCTCGCCAGGCGGCGGACAATAGCCTTCGGTGAACAGCTTGAAGTGATGGATCAGGGCCTCCATGTCGTCTTTCATGGCGGCCCGCATCGGCGGCGCGATCTTGTGATCGTCGATCATCACCGGTCCCGGATTGTCACGCAGCCACTGCACGCACTGCTTGACGATCCTTGCAGACTGGCGGAATTCCTCGACCCGCACCAAATATCGATCGTAGCAATCGCCGTTGGTTCCGATGGGTATGTCGAAGTCGACCTGGTCATAGGCCGCATAGGTCTGTTTCTTGCGCAAATCCCAGGCGACCCCCGACCCACGCAGCATAGGGCCGGTGAATCCCAGCTGCCGGGCACGCTCGGGCGTCACGACACCGATCCCCACCGTGCGCTGCTTCCAGATCCGGTTGTCCGTCAACAGAGTTTCGTATTCGTCGACCAGCGCGGGAAAGCGGTCGATGAAGTTCTCGATGAAGTCCAGCAGCGACCCTTCGCGCGCCGCATTGCGCCGCCTGGCCTCTGCCGAACTGCCGAACTGACTCTGTTCATAGCGCGGCATCTGCTCAGGCAGGTCGCGGTAGACGCCCCCGGGCCGATAGTAGGTGGCATGCATGCGGGTTCCCGATACTGCCTCATAGCAGTCCATCAAGTCCTCGCGCTCGCGAAAGCAATAAAGGAACACGGTCATCGCGCCAACGTCGAGTGCATGCGTCCCCAGCCACATCAGGTGGTTCAGGATGCGCGTGATCTCATCGAACATCGTTCGGATGTACTGTGCACGCAGCGGCGCCTCGATGCCCAGCAGCTTCTCGATGGCACGCACATAGCCGTGCTCGTTGCACATCATCGAGACATAGTCGAGGCGGTCCATGTAGCCGATAGACTGGTTGTAGGGCTTGCTCTCGGCGAGTTTTTCGGTGCCGCGGTGTAACAGACCTATGTGTGGGTCGGCACGCTCGATCACCTCGCCGTCCATTTCCAGCACCAGGCGCAATACGCCGTGTGCCGCAGGGTGCTGCGGGCCAAAGTTCAGCGTGTAGTTTCTGATCTCGGCCATGCGCTTACTCGGCCTCTTCGGTCGAGGCCTGTGGCTTCCAGCCGGCTTCGTAGCGGCTGTCCTGTCTGATCACGCGCGGCACCAGGGTACGAGGCTCGATGCTGACCGGCTCATAGATCACCCGCTGTTGCTCGGGATCGTAGCGCATCTCGACCTGGCCGATCAGCGGGAAGTCTTTGCGGAAGGGGTGACCGATGAACCCGTAGTCGGTCAGGATCCGACGCAGATCCGGATGCCCCTGGAACATAATGCCAAACAGATCGAAGGCCTCGCGCTCGTACCAGAGTGCGCTGGCCCAGATGTCGACCACCGAATCGACGATCGGTCGGTCGGCATCGAGAAAGGTCTTGACCCGCAGCCGGACGTTCTGGGTCATCGACAACAGATGGTAGACCGCGGCGAAGCGGTTCTTCGGATCCGCCTCTGGGGTGTCGCGCACCGCGCCACGGCCGAATCCCGCATTGGCCGCGGCGGTGGTAACCCATTCCGACTCGCCGTAGGCGGCGTAGTCGACGCCGCAGACGTCGATGCATTGCTCGAATGCGAGGTCGCGGGTCTCGCGCAGCACCCGCATCACCGGGATCAGCTGTTCCCGAGGCACGGTCAGCGTCAGTTCACCGGGGGCCCGCTGCCGGTGGCAGTCCGCGAAATCCTCGAGGTGCTCCTCGAGCGCTTCCTCGAGTTTTTCCAGGCGGTCTTCTGGCGTCATCGACTCTAAATCCAGAGGGTTAACGGGCGATCGTATTGGTGCGGCGGATCTTGTTCTGCAGCTGCAGGATTCCCCACAGCAGCGCCTCGGCGGTCGGTGGGCAGCCGGGTACATAGACGTCGACCGGTACGATGCGGTCGCAGCCGCGCACGACCGAATAGGAGTAGTGGTAGTAGCCCCCGCCGTTGGCGCAGGACCCCATGGACACCACCCAACGCGGTTCGGCCATCTGGTCATAGACCTTGCGCAGCGCCGGCGCCATTTTGTTCACCAGCGTACCCGCGACAATCATCACGTCCGACTGGCGTGGACTCGGTCTGAACACCATGCCGAAGCGATCGATGTCGTAACGCGACGCCGCCGAGTGCATCATTTCCACCGCACAGCAGGCGAGCCCGAACGTCATCGGCCACATCGAACCGGTTCGCGCCCAATTGATGACGCCGTCGAGCGACGTAGTGAAAAAACCTTTGTCGAGGACGCCCTCTATTCCCATTCCAGCGCCCCTTTTTTCCATTCATAGATGAAACCGACCACCAGGATGCCGAGGAAGATCATCATCGCCCAGAAACCGACCATCCCAATCTGATCGAGCACGACCGCCCAGGGAAACAGAAAGGCGATCTCCAGATCGAAAATGATGAAAAGGATTGCGACCAGGTAGTAGCGGACGTCGAACTTCATGCGCGAATCCTCGAACGCCTCGAATCCGCACTCGTAGGGTGAGTTCTTCTCGCTGTCAGGTCGATTGGGCGACAACGCGAACCCGAGCCCGATCATTGCCGCACCGACGACGGCGCCGATGACAATGAAGATCAGAACCGGTAGGTAGGTCTCGAGCATTGGACGTGTTTCTCGCGCAAGGAGGTGCTAATGCCCGGTCTTATGATCGCCGGTCTTGGACGAACGAGAAGCATAGCGATCGCCGGCTCTCAGTGTCAAATAGGGTCGCCCGAGTATGTCCTTGTTTTTTAATAGCAATTATTGTTTACCCTGGACATGAAAAAACGGTATCGCCAGCACGCTCGCAATACCGTCTGTGTGGTGCCGAAGGCCGGACTCGAACCGGCACGGCTTTCGCCACTACCCCCTCAAGATAGCGTGTCTACCAATTTCACCACTTCGGCTGCAACTTCATTAAGACGCGTCACTCGGTTACCTGGGGCACATCGTCCGGCGCCGGTACCGGCACATCCAGCACATCGATCTGCTCGGGCACCTCCGGCACCGCCGGCAGATCGCTCGCTGGCAGCGGTGCAACACGCTCTTCGGCGGCAGCCGGCGG
>JASFJQ010000188.1:0-5157 GCA_050121305.1 Chromatiaceae bacterium | reverse complement strand
CGCGGTCTTCGCGCGAGTGACCAGGGCTCGGGATCGGCGCGTGGCGGTGTCAAGGTCTTTGCCAGCTTTCAAGACCAGCCGGATGAGTCTATTCCGCTCGAATTCAAAGAGGTATCGACCAAGGCCGACCCCAAGACCCAGACCTTCGAGGTCACCTACCTGATGAAGCAGCGGCAGGAGGGCAAGGTCCTGCCGGGCATGACCGCGAATGTGACGGTCGATTTCTCCGGTTATATCGACAGCGCAATGGCCTTCACTGTCCCCGTCAGCGCGGTCGTGGGCGACTACAAGCTCGACCCTCAGGTCTGGACGGTGGACGAGGCCAGCATGACCGTATCCGCCCGCACGGTAGAGGTCGGGCGCCTGGTCGGCGAGGGTATCGAGGTGCTCGGTGGGCTCGAGCCCGGTGCCCGCGTGGTTACCGCCGGGACGCCCTTCCTGGTGGAGGGCATGAAGGTCACCTTGATGCCCGAACTCGAACAGGCGGCGCCCCGCCCCGATGATCTGAAGTACCAGCAGTGAGCAGCCATCCGGCGCAGCGGACAGGGGTCGCGGCATGAATATCGGCGAGTACTCGGTGGAGCGGCCGGTGATCTCCTGGTTGATCGTCGTCATTCTGGTGTTTGGGGGCATCTGGGCGTTCGACAGGATGGGCAAGCTCGAGGACCCGGCCTTTACGATCAAGCTCGCCAAGATCATCACCCTCTATCCCGGCGCCTCGGCCCAGCAGGTGCAGGACGAGGTGACCTATCACATAGAGAACGCCCTGCAGCGCATGGCGCAGATCAAGCACATCAAGATGTCGATCTCGCGCCCTGGATTGTCGGACATCCAGATCGAATTCAAGGACCAATACCGCGCCGAGGACTTCCCCAACATCTATGACGAGCTGCGGCGCAAGATGGCGGACATGCAGTCCCAACTGCCGCCGGGGGCGCAAGACCCGATGATCATCGACGAATTCGGAGACGTCTATGGGATCTATGTCGCGCTGACTGGCGAGGGCTATAGCTGGCGTGATCTGTGGGATTTTTCCGACCGCCTCAAGCGGGAGCTGGTGCTGGTGCCGGGGATACGCAAGGTCATCATCGGCGGCGAGCAGAAGGAGGTGGTGTATGTGGATATCTCGCGCGCGCGCCTGGGTGAGCTGGGTATTTCGCCGGCCCAGATCGCAGCCATCCTGAAATCGCAGAATGTAGTCGTGGATGCGGGTCGCGTCCAGGTCGGTCCCGAGTACCTGAGAATCAGCCCGACCGGGGAATTCGCCTCGGTGGAGGAGATCGGCGACGTACTGATTGGTTCAGACGAAAAGAGGCTGGTGTATCTCAAGGATATCGCCGACATCGTGCGGGCCTACGAGGAGGTCCCGAGCAAGATGTACTACGTCAATGGTCGGCCGGCCTTGACGCTGGGGATCTCGATGCAGGCCGGCGAGAACGTGGTCGCAGTGGGCGAGCGCCTGTCTCGGCGTATGCGGGAACTCGCGGATACGGTGCCGGTCGGCATGGAGCTGACCCAGATCTACAACCAGCCGGTCGAGGTCAACAACTCGGTCAACGGCTTCGTGGTCAGCGTGGGGCAGGCGGTCGCCATCGTGATCGGCGTGCTGTTGTTGTTCATGGGCCTCAGGGTCGGTCTGATCATCGGTGCGGTGTTGTTGATCACGGTCGCCGGTACGTTGTTGATCATGCATCTCAACGGTATCGAGCTGCAGCGCATCTCGCTTGGCGCACTGGTCATCGCGCTTGGCATGCTCGTGGACAACGCGATCGTGGTCGCCGAGGGGATCCTGGTACGTATGCAGGGCGGTATGCGCGCAGCACAGGCCGCGAGTGAGACCGTCGGCAAGACCATCTGGGCCCTGCTCGGCGGCACAGTGATCGGCATTCTGGCGTTCTCGGCCATCGGCCTGTCACCGGACAGCACCGGCGAGTTTGCCGGGTCGTTGTTCTACGTCATCCTGTATTCGCTGCTGTTGTCCTGGGTGACGGCCATCAGCACCACGCCGCTGCTGTGCGCGCTGTTGCTCAAACCCGGTCAGAACAGCGAGGGCGGACAACGCGATCCCTACGCCGGGGTGGTGTTCACGGTCTTCCGCGGCCTGCTCGCGTTCGCAATCCGCCAGCGCATCCTGACGGTAGTGGTGGTCGTCGGCCTGTTTGTGGCCGCCGTGGTCGGCTTCGGCAGCGTCAAGCAGGCCTTCTTCCCCGAATCCAATACCCCGTTGTTCTTCGTCGATATATGGGAGATCGAGGGCAGCGATATACGTACGACGCGCGAAGACGCGCTGCGGGTGAGCGAGTTTCTGCGCGGCCTGCCTGGCGTGGAGCAGACCACGACGGTCATCGGGGGGCCGCACGAGCGTTTCACGCTGGTCTACGACCCGCGGGAGATCTCCACGGCGTATGCCCAGATCATCGTGAAGACCGACACCCGGGAGCGCATCCCGGAGGTCTGGGACAAGGTCGAGGACTATCTGCAGACACAGATGCCCTGGACCGATCCGATTATCAAATCACTGCGGATCGGCCCCGGGCGCGACTCAAAGATCGAGGCCCGTTTTCACGGCCCGGATCCGGCCGTATTGAGGCAGCTGTCGGAGCAGGCCCAGGCGATCATGCGTGCGGATCCAGAGGCCAAGGACATCCGCGACGATTGGCGCCAGCCGGTCAAGCTGGTGCGGCCGGTGTTCAATGAACAGGTGGGCAGACAGCTGGGGATCACCCGCGAGGAATTGGCGGCGGCGCTGCGCTTTGCCGTGCAAGGGACACCGGTCGGCCGCTACCGTGACGGTATCCGGGTGCTGCCGATCCTGGTGCGCGCACCGGACGATGAACGCGCGGACGTCGGCAACCTGCAGGACATCGCTGTCTGGAGCCCGGTACTGGACCAGGCGGTGCCGGTAGCGCAGGTGATCAGCGGTTTCGAGACCGTGTTCGAGAATGCCGTGCTCCGCTCGCGCGACCGTATCCGCACCATCATCGCCTCCTGCAATCCGACCGGCGAGCTGGCGACGCCGCTGTTCAGCCGGATAAGGCCGCAGATCGAGGCGCTGGAACTGCCGCCAGGTTACAGTCTGTCATGGGGCGGTGAATACGAAGACACACAGAAGGCGCAGAACGGCCTCGGGCGTTCGCTGCCGGTCGGCTTCCTGCTGATGATACTCACCAGCATCCTGCTGTTCGGCAAGCTCCGTCAGCCGCTGATCATCTGGCTAACGGTGCCGCTTGCGATCGTTGGTATCACCGCGGGGTTGTTGGCGGCGAATGGGGCCTTCGACTTTATGTCACTGCTGGGCGCGCTATCGCTGATCGGGCTGCTGATCAAGAACGCCATCGTGCTGATCGATGAGATCGATCAGCAGGTCGCGGAGGGGAAGGAGGGATTCAGCGCGATCCTGGATGCCACCGTCAGCCGCCTACGCCCGGTCATCCTGGCGGCGGCCACCACGATCCTCGGGTTGATCCCGCTGCTGACCGACGTGTTCTTCGTGAATATGTCGATCACGATCATGGCTGGGTTGGGCTTCGCGACCCTGCTTACCCTGGTGTTCGTGCCGACCCTGTACTCGCTCATCTTTCGGATACGACCCAGCTGAAGACCGCCGTGATGCGAAGGCTGGCTATTCGAACAACAACGGAACATAGGCCTTCAGCGTACGGTCACGCCACGGCATCCCGCTGATCCTGTCCGCGAGCTTCTCCGCGATAGGACGCGTCATGCCATCGAACCGGACAATGGCGGTCACCCTGTCCTCATTGCCTACCCGGGGTATGGTTACCTGCAGGTCATACTCCAGCCCTTCCAGCGCATCGAGAATATCTTCCTCGGTCACGTCGGGCGGTAGGTTTCCGATCAAAATACCGATATCGTCTTTGTCGGTCACATCAAGGCTCCTCGATGGGCATTGCTGGGCGATAATAGGGACCGGTGGCGTGGCGACGTCAAGAATTCGCGTCGATGTGCCGTGCCGCCAGGGGCCGATGATAACGCAACATTGAATAGGGGGCAGTCATGGCCTTGCTGGATTTCTGGCGGACCTGGCGGGCGAGACGCCGGCAGCTGGCGGCGGAACGCCTCGCCTTGCACCGCGGGATCGAAGAGCTGGTCGATCTCGTCGACCCGCGTCTGCGCGGCGTGCCCGGTTATCGTTCGCGTCTCGCCCCGGCGTTGCGGCATGCCGTGCGCGTGGCCGATACACTGGTTTCCGGCCTATCGGACCCGTTGTGGGTCGACCGGACCTCGTGGTCACAGCAACCCCTGTTGCGCGCCTACTTCACCAGTGCCGACGTCATGCAGGAGACCTTCGACAACAGCAACGAACTGCGTGACTTTCTGACCAGTGCCGCGGCCCGCGGCGCCGATGAGGTCTACGCCGCGATGGGTATGCGTATGACCCGCAGCACCCGGCTGCAGACCGAGCTGCACGGTGATGTCCTGCTGCGGGACCAGCAGCGCACCGCAGTTACCTTCTCCGATCACCGCCTGGGCGCGTTCGCGATCGATCAGGAATCGTTCAAGCGATCGCTGCGCCGGCGACTGCTCGAAGAGATTGCAATGCGGGCGATGCAACGCATCATGGGTCTGCGGACTCAACGTGAGGCCCTGGAGGAGGAAAAGACCCGTTTGCAATGGAAGCTGAAGATGTATCAGAAGCAGACCGATGGCATCGGCGGACTATGGCACGATCAGAGCCGCCTCACGCGACATATCCAGGCGCTGGAGGAGCAGTTGGGTGATACCCGAGAAGGCCTGCAGGACCTGCTGACGCGCGCCGGCGACATCGGGGATTTCCTGGATGCCACCGTCGAGGCCTTCCAGAACATCGACCAGACCGTGTCGATGGATTGGCATACCCTGTATCTGGACGCGATGAACCTGGAAGCAGGCCCGGAGGCGGGCAGGTCGGGGTTGTCGCTGTGCGCCATTCGCATCGGCCGACGCCAACCGCGCATCGTCCAGCTGATCAAATTCTCGCCGGATTTTGTCTCGGTCGATACCGGTAAGGCGCTGCGCCGGGCGGCCCGGGCACTGGGCGTGCACTAGCTTGAAAGCGTGAACCTTCGTCATGCTGGCGCGACTCCTCGACGTGAGACAGATCTACCTGACCCTGCATGCGGCCGGCCTGCTGGCTATGTCGGGGGCGGCCTACCCCGG